>JAZNQU010000082.1:0-8718 GCA_045590315.1 Eubacteriales bacterium | reverse complement strand
CCTGCACGATAGTGAAAACAGCAACATCATGCAGGAGCGTCTCTATGCTTATTTGACGGGTAAGGGTGGTTATTCGGACAAGCTGGCTCGTCGGGCGATTGATGAGCTTGTACGCACTGCAGGTAACCTTCAGCACGGTCTTTATGATGCCAACAAAGAGGTCTACCGTTTGCTCAAATACGGCGCAAAAGTAGCTGAAGAAGCGGGAGAAGCCCCTAAAACTGTGTTCTTCCTTAACTTCTCCGACGTTGCGCAGAATGACTTTGCCATTGCAGAGGAAGTAACCGTTGTTGGCGAGAATACCAAGCGCCCCGACCTTGTCATCTATGTCAACGGCATTGCACTCGCGGTTATTGAACTGAAGCGCAGTAGTGTATCTGTTGCCGAGGGTATTCGTCAGAATCTTACCAATCAAAAGGCGCATTTTATCGAGAAGTTTTTTACTACGATGCAGTTTTGTATGGCGGGTAACGATAGCGAAGGCTTGCGCTACGGCACGCTTCGCACGCCCGAGAAGCATTATTATGAGTGGAAGGACGATGGCTTTTCCGAATTTGCCCACGAACGCAGTGAGACTGATGTATTGGTTGAAGAAAAGAGCAAGGACATTGAAAGTCTTTTGGATAAACAGATTTTTGCGATGTTCTACAAAAAGCGTTTCCTTGATCTTGTTCAGAATTTTGTTATCTTTGATAAGGGAATTAAAAAAGTTTGCCGATACAACCAATACTATGCCATCAAGCGTGCACAGCACCGTTTGACCGAGGAAAAGCGCGGCGGTATCATTTGGCACACTCAAGGAAGCGGAAAAACGCTTTCGATGATATGGCTTTCTAAGTGGATACTTGCCAACAATCCGAGTGCTCGTGTCTTGATCGTTACCGACCGCGAGGAGCTTGACGATCAGATCGAAAAGGCATACAAAGGTGTTGACGAGAATATCGTTCGCACCAAGAGTGGAGAAGATCTTGTCAACAAACTAAACTCCTATGAGTATCCGCTGATTTGCTCACTGATCCACAAGTTCGGCAAGAACGGCGGTGAAGCTACTGACAAGGATATTGACAAGTATATTGAGGAAATCAAGAAAGCTTTGCCCAAGGACTACTCCGCTAAGGGCGATTTCGTGGTGTTTGTTGATGAGTGCCATAGAACTCAATCCGGCAAACTCCACGCCGCTATGAAAACCATTATTCCGAACGGTATTTTCGTCGGTTTTACGGGTACGCCTTTGCTCAAAAAGGACAAAAAGACGAGCCTTGAAACCTTCGGCGGTTACATTCATACTTATAAATTCGACGAGGCTGTTCGTGATAAGGTTGTCCTTGATTTGCGTTACGAATATCGAGACGTTCCGCAGGAAATCAAATCCCAAAATCAAATAGATACTTGGTTTGATCTCAAAACCAAAGGACTGACTCCACATGCACAGGCAAAATTAAAATCTATGTGGGCGACGATGCAAAAAGTATATTCTTCTCGTTCAAGGTTGGAAAGAATTGCCATTGATATCCATATGGATTTTGAAAAATTAGGGCGTTTAGCTGATGGAAATGGCAACGCAATGCTTGTAGCGGGATCTGTGTATGCGGCATGCAAATACTATGAGATTTTCCAACAGATTGGATTCAAGAAGTGCGCCATCATTACGTCTTATGAGCCGCAGTCGGGTGACCTTCGCACTGATACCGTCAGCGATGACGAAGAGACCGAGACCTTTGAAAAATACGAAATATATCAAAAGATGCTGGATGGTCAAAGCGCAGAGGACTTTGAAAAAGAAGCAAAGCGCAAATTTATTGAAGAACCTGCCAATATGAAGCTTTTGATCGTCGTCGATAAGCTTTTGACCGGATTCGATGCACCACCTTGTACCTATCTTTACATCGACAAAGCAATGCACGATCACGGCTTGTTCCAAGCAATCTGCCGTGTTAACCGCCTTGATGATGAGAGTAAGGATTTTGGTTACATTGTGGACTATAAGCAGTTGTTTGGTGATCTTGCCGATGCAATCAATACTTATACCGCCGGGGCATTTGAAGATTACGATGCCGAGGATGTTGCAGGACTTATCAAAGACCGTACAGAAGAAGCTAAAAAGTATTTTCTTGATACTTTGGATGCTCTTGACGAGCTGTGCGAAGGTGTTGCCATGCCTCGCGCAGAGCTGGATTATATTCACTATTTCTGTGGTGAGAACGGTGTTGATCTCGATAATGACGAAGCATTTGCTCGCAGCCGTGAAAAGCTTTATAAACTTGTATCCCGTTTGGTTCGCGCCTATGCCGAATTCAAGCCGAGAATGGACGATGCCGGTATTTCTTCCGATGATCAGGATAAATTTGCCGAGAGAGTAAATACGTATATTAAGTTGCGTGAGGTTATTGGGCGAGCAAGCGGTGATTTCCTTGATTTCAAACAATTTGAACCTGGTATGCGTTACTTGATCGATAACTACATCGTTGCTGACGATGCTGAGAAGGTTGCTATATTTGATGACTTTACGCTTCTTGATTTTATTATTGAGCAAGAGGATAAGCTCAACAAGGATGGCAAGGAGCAAGAAAGTGCAGCCGAAGCCATTGAGAATAATATTCGAAAAAAAGTCGTTCAGAAAATCGTTATCAACCCTGCTTATTACAGCAAGATGTCCGAGGTGCTTGAGCAACTGATTCTTGACCGTAAGCGCGGTGTTATCGCATATAAGCACTTGCTTGAGCGATATCTGGAGCTTGCCAAGAACGTAAGCACTCCCGAAGAAAACGAACAATATCCCGAATCTATTCGAAAGAGCGGTGCGATGAGAGCATTTTATGATAACTGCGGTGAGGATGAACAGTTGGCAATTCGTTTGCACAAAGCTGTAATGACATCAAAAATGGATGGCTTCAGAAACAATCCTACCAAGGAGAATAGAATCAAACGCGAACTTTATAAGATTCTGAAAGATGAAGATATGGTAGAGCGTTTGTATAAGATCGTTGTAGAACAAGAGGAATACTGATGCAAATTGAAATTTCAGGAATCGAGATAGAAGTACAAAAAAAGAATATTAAAAATTTGCATCTGGTTGTTGCTCCTCCCGATGGCAAGGTGCGAGTGTCAGCTCCAATGCACTTGTCCGACGATAGCATCAAAATGTTTGTGCGTACAAAACTCGGTTGGATAAAGAAGCAACAGGAGAAGTTTGAAAAGCAGCCACGGCAATCTGAACGTGAATATGTTTCAGGAGAAACGTTATACGTTTTCGGTCAACAATATTTTCTGCGCGTTGAGTATAGCTATAAGGGAAATTCGCTTATTCTTTCCGGCAATGAAGCTATACTCACCGTCAGAAAAGAAAGCACGGCAAGTCAACGTGAAGCTTTTGTAAATGAGTGGTATCGTGCTCTGCTTAAGGAAAAGATTGAAATATATCTTCCCAAGTGGGAAAATATCACGGGATTGCATTGTGATTCCTGGCAGACCAAATACATGACAACCCGTTGGGGCACTTGCAACACAAACACTCGTAAAATATGGCTGAATCTTCAACTTGCCAAAAAGCCGATTGAGTGCTTGGAATATGTAATTCTTCATGAATTGGCACACTTGAGAGTTCGTAATCACAGCAAAGATTTTGTGGCGATTATGGATCAGTATATGCCGTATTGGAGAGAAACAAAAAAACTACTCAATGCCTTAAAACTGGATTATATGAATGTAACGAATGAGTAATCATATACTCAACTTATCATTGCTATCAATTAGTACCCCCTGCTTTCACTCTCGCTCCCTATTTTGTCAAAAATTTTGTCAGGCAAAAATAAAAGGTTGGAATTCCTTGATAATTCAAGGAATTCTAACCTTTGTTCATTGGTCTCCAAAACCGTGTGTCCAGAGTTTGAGTCTTTGTGCCCCGCCTATGGAGTGCCCATAGGCGCTTTTTTTACCTTGCGTACTGGCTGTTGTAAAGTTCGGCGTAAAAGCCGTTTTGCATAAGCAGCTCGTCGTGGCGGCCTTTTTCTATTACGTTTCCGTCTTTCATAACAAGGATTATATCCGCTTCCTTTATAGTTGAAAGTCTGTGGGCTACGATAAAGCTTGTTCTGCCTGCCATGAGCTTTGCAAATGCTTTTTGTATTCTTATCTCGGTGCGCGTATCTATTGACGAGGTCGCCTCGTCAAGTATCAGCATCGGCGGCGGGGAGAGCATTATTCTCGTTATACACAAGAGCTGCTTTTGACCCTGCGACAGTCCGTCGCCGTCTTCGCTTATCACCGTGTTATACCCGTCGGGCAGACGTTTTATAAAGCTGTGCGAATGAGCTGCCTTTGCAGCGGCGACTATTTCTTCGTCTGTCGCGTCAGGCTTGCCAAAGGCGATATTGTCGCGGATAGTTCCCGATTTAAGCCATGTGTCCTGCAGTACCATTCCGTAACTGTTACGCAGGCTATGGCGTGTTACCGATTGTATATCCTTATTGTCTACCGATATTTTACCGCTGTTGATATCATAAAAGCGCATGAGCAGGTTTATAAGAGTCGTCTTTCCGCAGCCTGTCGGACCGACTATTGCAACTCTCTGTCCGCTTGAAACTTTTATATTGAAGTTTTCGATAAGCTTTTTGTCGGGCGCGTACGAGAAGTACACGTTTTCAATATCGACCTCACCGCTTACGTCTTCAAGTCTGTCAAAGCCTTCGTCTGATGATTCGGGCTCTGCTTCGATAAGCTCAAATATTCTTTCAACACAGGCGATCGAGTTCTGAAGCTCGGTTATAACGCCCGATATTTCATTGAAAGGCTTCGTGTACTGGTTTGCATAGCTTAAAAGCGCACTGAGATTACCTATCGTCAGCGTGGGGTTTACTCCTGTTGCCGCTACGGCACCTGTAAGAGCAACTGCCGCGTAAACGATATTGTTTATAAATCTTGTTGAAGGGTTTGTTGTGGACGAGAAAAATACAGCGCGAAGCGAGGATTTTTCGAGTCTTGCATTTATTTCATCGAATTTTTCAAGCGTTTCGTCTGTGTGGTTACACGCCTGTACGATCTTCTGGTTATTGATCATCTCGTCGATAAATGCAGTCTGCTCGCCGCGTGTTTCTGACTGTGCCTTGAACATCGCGTGCGTTTTTGATGCAATAAATCTTGCAACGAACAGAGACAGGGGTGTCAGGAGCACAACTACGAGCGTGATCTTTATATCAAGCCACAGCATAAAGCCGATAGTTGCAAATATCGTCATTATTCCTGTGAAAAACTGAGCAAATCCCAAAAGTAAACCTTCGGCAAACTGATCCGAGTCTGCAATTATACGGCTGACTATATCTCCGCTTGAATGGGAGTCAAGGTAGGAGAAGGGAAGCTTTTGCAATTTTGCAAATGCCTCGTTTCTGAGGTCCTTTACCGTATTATAAGCGATTTTATTATTGAGATAGCTCATTATCCACTGGCAGAGTGCGGTAAGCACTATGACTATTGCCGCACGCATAAGAAGCGGCATAATGAGAACGAGATCAACTCTGCCGGGCTCGGTTATAAAGTCTATAGCATCGCCGAAAATTATCGGGAGATAAAGGCTTAATGCAACGCTTACAAGCGCGAGCATAAGAGAGAAGAAAAGCGCTGGGAAATATTTTTTTATTCGCTTTAAAACTTTATTTATCGTGCCGTTTTTCATCTCGCGCCCTCCCTTCCAAACTGTGACTCGTGTATCTCTTTGTAAATTTCACAGTTTTCAACAAGCTCTTCGTGCGTGCCGATGCCGCATATTTCGCCGTCGTCAAGCACGATTATGCAGTCTGCGCTCTGTATTGATGAGGTGCGCTGTGATACGATGAAGATTGTTGGCTTGTATTCAAGTGCCGAAATGCCGGCGCGCAGCTTTGCGTCTGTCGCGTAGTCAAGAGCGCTTGAGCTGTCGTCAAGTATGAGGATTTCCGGCTTTTTGACAAGTGCGCGAGCGATAGTAAGTCTCTGACGCTGACCGCCAGAGAAGTTTCTGCCGTGCTGTTTTACTTCGGCATCAAGTCCGCCTTTTTCTTCAACAACGTCTTTTGCCTGAGAAACTTCAAGAGCATTTGCAATGTCCTCATCGGTTGCATCGGGATTACCCCACAAAAGATTTTCTTTTATAGTTCCCTTGAACAGTACTGCTTTCTGGGGAACGAGCCCGATCTTATCGCGCAGCATTACAGGGTCAATGCTCTTTACGTCTTTGCCGTCTACGAATACGTTTCCGTTTGTCGCGTCATAGAAATGTCCGATAAGATTTACAAGTGACGTCTTGCCCGAGCCCGTACCGCCGATAATTCCGACAGTTTCGCCGGGCATTGCGGTGAAGTTTATATTTGTAAGCGAATAGTCGCCGGCACCTTTATACTTGAAGTCTACGTTTTTAAACTCGACTTTTGCGCCGTTTTCAGACTTTACCGCTTCATCTGAAAATTCAAGGCTTGACTCTGACTCAAGAACAGACTGAACACGTCCGGCGCATGCGACAGCCTTGCTTATGGAAATAATGAGGCTTGCAAGCTTTATAAGCTCTACGAGTATCTGTCCCATATAATTATATAAAGCAACCACGTCGCCCTGCCTGAGTGCGCCTGAGTTTACGCTGATGGCTCCCGTGCGGATAAGAATGATTATCGCAACGTTTATTATTATATAGGTAACGGGGTTTAAAAGAGCGGATATCTTACCTGCAAACTGTTGGATGGTATTGAGATGTTTGTTTTCAAGAGTAAACTTTTCTGTTTCATCATCCTCTTTGCAGAAAGCGCGGATCACGCGCACTCCGGTGAGGTTTTCGCGTGTTATACCCGTGATACGGTCAAGTCCTGTCTGTACTTTTTTAAATAACGGCGTGGTCTTGAGCATTATCAGAAACACTACAATAAGAAGAATTACTATAGCTGCCACAAAAACCAGCGCAGAGGGCATATCTATGGTGAATGCCATTATCATGGCGCCGAACACAATGAAAGGCGAGCGCAAAAGGAGTCTGAGAGCAAGATTGAGCCCGTTTTGAACCTGATTTATGTCGCTTGTAAGGCGAGTTATAAGCGTTGACGTGCCAACTGTGTCAAGCTCAGTATAGGAGAGGCTTTGTATTTTTTCAAATACGGCGCGGCGAAGCTTTGATGAAAATCCGACAGCCGCCTTGGCTGAGAAAAACTGCGCGGTAATGGAAAAGGCAAGTCCGAAGAGAGCAAGAAGAACCAAAACTGCGCACATTTTATAAATGTACGAAACGTTATTTTCATTGATGCCGTTGTTTATGATTGCCGCAACAACAAGAGGTACGCTCAGATCAAACGCTGCTTCGATAAGCTTGAACAGCGGCGCGGCAATTACCTCTTTCATATAACTTTTTAAATACCGGTACAATTTTCGCATATAATTCTGCCTCTTTCTTAGCTATCAGGTAAAAACTCCTACCTTTGTAGATTATACAATCATTTGAGAAATATGTCAATACAAGCACATACGTGAAAAATATTACACGGGGTGATTGACAAAAAAGAAAGCATAGAGTATAATTATAACAGAAGGAAAATACGGCATAACAACCGAATAATATAATAAAGGAGAACAGTTATGGGATTTTTTGACGATTTGAAAGAAAAACTTAGACCGGTGGGAGAAAAGCTCTCCGAATCCGGCAAGAAGGCTGTTGACAAGACAAAGGAGCTTGCGGAAATCGCAAAGCTTACTCTTTCTGTAAACGAGGAAGAAAAGAAGATAAACGAAATGTACGCCGAAATCGGACGCGAGTACGTAACTCGTTTTGCAAATGAAGAAGGCCGTCTCCTTCCTGAGGTAATTGAAGGAATATACGAGGCAAAGAAGAAAGTGGACGCGCTTAATGAACGTATAAGAGAGCTCAAAGGTCAGAGCCTTTGCACTTCTTGCGGAGCAAAAATGGATGAAGAGTCCAAATTCTGCCCCGAATGCGGAACAGCTGCAGAAAAGAAAGAAGAGGCTGCGTGCGCTGAGCTTACAGTTGAAGCCGAAGCAGAAGAAAAGTAATATCTTGTAATTTTAATCCCCGGAGCAGACGCACTTGCGTTTCCTCCGGGGATTTTTTGCTTGATATGGCGATATTATTTCTTATTAACAAATAATTCACACAAAAACAATAGAATGTCATTGAATTTGGCGCAGAATAATGTTAAATTATATTAGCACTTGAAAGTTGCGAGTGCTAATATTGCGAAAAATCAGCATATCGGGAGGTGAAAAAATGACAGGTGAGACAATAGAGCTCAGCGAGCGCAAAAAGCTTATTTTAAAGGCAATTGTGGACTCTCACATTCAAAACGGCGAACCTGTCGGTTCAAAATATCTTTCCGAAAATAAGCAAATATCGTGCTCGTCTGCTACCATACGAAACGAAATGGCAGAGCTTGAAGCGTCGGGCTATCTTGAACAGCCTCACTCATCGGCGGGAAGAGTTCCGTCCGAAAAGGGATACAGATTTTACGTCGATTCGCTGATGCAACAGTACAGTATGACCTCAAGCGAAATATCCGAACTTAATAAGATACTTGGAATGAAACATTCCGAGGCGGACGGTATACTTGAAAGTGCCACGAAAGTAATGTCACTTATGACAAATTATACCGGGCTTACCGTAAAGCCCAAGCCGGCAGGCGTTGTAGTCACGCGCTTTGATGCGATGTATGTTGACGACAAATGCTTTGCACTTATAGTGCTGACAAGTACAGG
>JAZNQU010000081.1:0-3455 GCA_045590315.1 Eubacteriales bacterium | reverse complement strand
ATCGCAACAACAAAGATGGTTGACCTCAATGCCGCAAACATTGATACAGCTATCAGCATGATTGCAGGTACCGCACGTAGCATGGGTGTAGAAGTTGTAGACTAAGAGAGGAGTAGAGAATAATGGGAAAGAAATATCAGGACAGCGTTAAGCTTTTAGAAAAGTCAAAGCTTTATGATCCGGCAGAAGCTCTCGCTCTTGTTTGCCAGACTTCAAAAGCAAAGTTTGATGAAACAATTGAAATCCACGTAAGACTCGGCGTTGACTCTCGTCACGCTGACCAGCAGGTAAGAGGCGCAGTTGTACTTCCTAACGGTACAGGTAAGACTGTAAGAACACTCGTATTTGCAAAGGGCGACCTTGCAAAGGCGGCTGAAGAAGCAGGCGCAGATTACGTTGGTGCTGAAGAATACGTACAGAAGATTCAGACAGAAAACTGGTTTGAATTCGATATCATTATTGCAACACCCGATATGATGGGCGTTATCGGTCGTCTCGGTAAGGTTCTCGGTCCTAAGGGACTTATGCCTAACCCTAAGGCCGGTACAGTAACGATGGACGTTGCAAAGGCAGTTGTTGAAGCTAAGGCAGGTAAGATTGAATACCGTCTTGACAAGACAAACATCATCCACTGCCCGATCGGTAAGGCATCCTTCGGTGCTGAAAAGCTCGCTGAAAACTTCGACGCACTCGTTGGAGCTATCATCAAGGCTAAGCCTGCAGCAGCAAAGGGTCAGTACATTAAGAGCTGCGTTATCGCATCTACAATGGGCCCCGGCATCAAGATCAACTACGCAAAGCTTGGTTAATCAAGTTAATAAAAAACGGAAGGCATTTGCCTTCCGTTTTTTGTTTTACCAGTATTTTTTATCAAGCGTGCGGTAGCGTATCGCTTCTGCTACGTGATTTTCGCCTATGGTCTCACAGCCGTCAAGGTCGGCTATAGTTCTTGACACGCGTATAAGCCTGTCATAGCCGCGCGCCGAAAGACTGAGTTTCTCGTATGCCGCCGCGAGTAATTTTGACGCGGCATCGTCAAGGTTGCAGAAACGGCGGATGTGGCGCTGTCCCATCTCGGAGTTTTTGTATATCATCGGTATGTCAGAGCCGGCTTCTTCGCTTGCCGCTTTATACCTGTTAAGCGCAAATTCGCGCGCCTTGCATACGCGCTCTCTTATGCTTTCTGATGACTCGGACGGAATATTTTTTGACATATCCTCGAATGAAACGGACGGGACTTCTATCTGTATGTCGATACGGTCAAGTAGTGGCCCGCTGATTTGCGATAGGTATCTGCGGATATCGGCAGGCTTACAGCTGCATTCGTGCGTAGGATGGCCGTAATAGCCGCATTTGCAGGGGTTCATCGCGCAAACGAGCATAAAAGATGAGGGGTATGTAAATCTTCCCGCAGTTCTCGTTACAGTGACTTTGCCGTCTTCAAGCGGCTGACGGAGCGAGTCGGTTATCGCTTTCGGGAACTCGGGCAGCTCGTCAAGGAAGAGGATACCGTTATGCGCGAGAGAAATTTCGCCGGGCATCGGGATAGAGCCGCCGCCAACAAGGCTTGCTGCTGACATTGTATGATGCGGCGAGCGGAAAGGCCTTGCGCACACAAGTGAGCTTCCGGGTGCAAGGAAACCCGAAACGGAATGAATTTTCGTTGTTTCTATCGCTTCTTCAAACGTAAGCTCGGGAAGGATTGTCGGAAGTCTTTTTGCAAGCATTGATTTGCCTGTGCCGGGAGGACCGATAAGGAGCACGTTATGTCCGCCTGCGGCGGCAATTTCAAGTGCGCGCTTGACTTTAGCCTGTCCTTTTACGTCGGAAAAATCAATTGAGTTTTTGGTGAATTCCGATTTGAATTTGTTCTTATTAAAGGACTCTTTTTCAATAAACTCGCGTCCGATAAGGTGAACGACAAGCTCTCTTGCGTCGCTGACTCCGTACACGTTTATACCCTCGACAACAGCCGCTTCTGCGGCATTTGCCTTCGGTACGAATATATGCTTGTAGCCGGCATCCTTTGCGGCAAGACACAGGCATAGCACGCCGTTTACAGGGCGTACTTCGCCCGAAAGCGAAAGCTCGCCAACAAAAACGCAGTCGGACAGATCAACGTCGGCTGGGATCATACCCGTAACGCTCATAATTCCTGCAAGAATGGCAAGGTCGTAAAAAGAACCCTCTTTTTTGCGTGAAGCCGGAGCAAGATTTATCATAAGATCAAGCTCGGGAAAGAGAAAACCGCTGTTTTCTATTGCCGTTCTGACTCTTTGTTTCGCTTCCTTTACCGAAGCGTCGGGAAGACCTACTATTTCAAAATTCGGAAGACGCTGAGTTGAATTACATTCTACCGTAACTATAAAGCCGTCAATGCCCGTAAGTCCGGCGGAATATACGCTTTTAAACATCGGAGTTTGTCCTTTCGCTAAAATTGGAAAAATTTAACTTTATTACAATAATAATTTTATCACACAGTTAAAAATATTACAATAGTTTTGGAAAAAGACATCTATTGATTTTTCTTGTTTCGGATGATATAATGTACGTGTAGACAATAGATTGTGGAGGACGTTTATGAAAACGACTGCAAGAAAAATCCTGAAAACGGTTTTTGTGCTACTTCTTATAACACTTGTAACTGCTTTTGTTTCTTCATGTGATAAAACCGAAGAGGAGACAGATGAAAAGGGTTGGCTAAGTGTGAGCGAGCAGCTTGCAATGTCGCATATGTCAAAGGAAGAAGCGCTTTACGAAGACGAAATCGCAAGCACTTCGGATAGTGAAGCGGCAGATACTACCAAGGCTGTTGAGACTGTTTTTGAAACAAAAGCAGCGACAAAAGAAACGGTTGTCGCTCAGGAAAAAGAACAAAAGAACATAATTACATATGTTTTAAACACTAACAGTAAGAAATTCCACGAGCCTGATTGTTCGGGCTTGCCGACTAAAAACAGACGTGACTTTTACGGTACCCGTGACGAGGCTATAGACGCAGGATATGAGCCTTGCGGAAGATGCAAGCCGTAATTATAAGGAGGGACATATGAAAAATCAAAAGACGATAACGGTAAGAATCAGCGAGGATTTGCTTGGCAAGCTCGCATACGTGAGCGAGAGCGAGGGGCGTACACTCAACAATCAGTTTTTGCTTTTAGCACGTAACAGTGTTGCTTATTTTGAGAAAAATAAGGGCAGAATA
Source organism: Eubacteriales bacterium (assembly GCA_045590315.1). GTDB lineage: Bacteria > Bacillota > Clostridia > Oscillospirales > CAG-272 > UBA4717. The sequence goes on along the minus strand of JAZNQU010000081.1, from coordinate 250 downwards.
GATACTGCAAAAGCAAATGGGGCGCTTGAAAAACTCGACTGTGTTGTTGACACATCTGAAGAGTAAAATTTTTAAAAAGACAGAAAATGTTGATTTCGGGCAAAAATATGTAATTTTTTCGTAAATTTATCTCAAATGTTTGCAAATACATCTTTACTTTTTGCTTAGAAAATGTTATTATATAGTGGAATGTGCTCATACGGGCCGTTTTATATTGTTTAATTAAATAATCTTATATACAGGAGGAAAC
>JAZNQU010000080.1:0-6608 GCA_045590315.1 Eubacteriales bacterium | reverse complement strand
TGTGCCATCTGGCACAGCCGTTTTTTATATTTAATTATCTCGCTGTATAGTCTCATAATTTTACAAAATATACTTGATTTTGGGAAATTGTTGTGATACCCTATTATAGTAACTTGCCGAAAGGATATACCCTATATGAAGATCATACCGATAGCAGCAAAGATATTAAGAGTTATTACAGTACCGCCGTTTCTGGCGCTGATGCTGATACTATACTTGTATTATGGAGTTGAAGGTTATTTCACAGCTCCGATTGAGGCGTTGCTTGTAGGGCTGTGTATAATAGTTGTACCACTTCTTGCGTACCCGATATCCTTTTTTGTGCCAAAATTTCGTGCAGGCGGCCGCAAAATTGAGCGCAGTATGGCTTTTATCACAACGGGCATAGGATATGCCTTTCTTATACCGGTGATACTGTTTGGAGGCATTACCGAAAAGCTTTCGGTGATATGTCTTACTTACGTATTCTCGGTTATACTGCTTATAGTCTTTAACAAAGGACTTAAGTTCAAAGCAAGCGGCCACGCATGCGGCGTATTCGGGCCAATGCTTGTATTTGTATACGCCGGCGGCACATATATGATATTACCGTGCGCTTTGCTCTCTGCGCTTGTAATATGGTCGTCCTTAAAGCTTGAAAGGCACACTTTAAGTGAGCTTGTGCTTGGTGCAGTATGTCCTGCATTGGCGCTTGCGATATCATTTGTAATATTCAGTTTAGTATAATTGACAGGAGAAATTTTCAAAATGAAAGCAGCGATAGTCGGTTCGCGCGGACTTTATCTGACTGATTTTTCCCCGTATTTGCCCGAAGGGGTTACCGAGATTGTATCCGGGGGAGCGAGGGGAATAGATAATTGTGCGCGTGAATATGCAAAAAGGTGTGGTATAAAGCTCACAGAATTTTTGCCGGAGTATGATAAATACGGAAGCAAAGCCGCACCGCATATGCGCAACGATAGGATAATTGACTATGCGGATATAATTATAGCGTTCTGGGACGGTAGGTCGCCCGGTACGCGCTCAGTTATTGAAAAGTGCAAAAGCCTTGGGAAAAAAGTAATTGTATATAAGGAAAAGAAATAAAAGAAGACTTGTCGCAAAATTTGCACAAGTCTTTTTTGTTATTCATTATGGTTTATACAGGTAAGGCGTGCCTATCCCTCTGTCCATGTAAACGTTGTGGGAATACCGTCTTCGCGCAAGCCTGCAAAGTCGTGCTGGCGTAACACTTCATATACGGCTATCGCCGCTGAATTTGAAAGATTCAGGCTTCGAAGCTTGTCTCTCATAGGTATGCGTACAGTGGTTTCGGGATTAGCTTTGAGCAAATCTTCCGGCAGGCCTTTCGTTTCCTTGCCAAAAACCAGGAACACTTTTTCGGGAAACTTTATTTCAGTATATGACCTCGGAGCTTTTGTCGAGAAAAAGTACAAGTTTTCCCCGGCATTTATTTTCAAAAACTCATCGAGATTTTCATAATAGGTTATATCAAGCTCATGCCAGTAATCAAGTCCGGCACGCTTTAATTTTCTGTCGTCAACAGTAAATCCCATCGGCTTTACAAGATGAAGAGACGCACCTGTGGCTGCACAGGTGCGTGCTATATTTCCTGTATTCTGAGGGATTTCCGGTTCGATAAGCGCAATGTTTATATTACTCATTTGCCGTTAATCCTTTTTCTCGGTTATTCTTCTATAGGGTGTTCTTTCCAGTATTTTTGCGCCTTGCGCAGAATTTGTATATCATTTTCGTGCGAAAGCTGCAAGCTTGCTTCATCAAAAGTAAACCAGTCCGCGCGTCTTATTTCTTCGGGCTGGGGCACTGTTTCGCGCGTGTCGGTTATTGCAGTAAAATATATTACTTCCTTTTCGATATAATTTCTGGGGGAATATACGACACTCTGCCTGAAATTCGTATCAAGCGTAACCTCAAGTCCCGTTTCCTCACGTATTTCGCGTATAGCTGTTTCGGACTCGGTTTCGTCGTTTTCAACATGCCCTTTCGGGAAGCCCCAATGTCCGCCTCTGTGCTGAATAAGCAGAGTAAGATAGCCGCCCTTAACGCGACGAACTACTACCGCACCGCACGATTTTTCTTTTCTTATATGTAAAGCCACGATTGCCTCCGGATGTTAGGTCACTCGACCGTGAATGTGATACAAAAGTATCTTAACTTATATTATAGCACACAATCCGCCATTATGCAAGTATATGGCCGATATTTTGTGTTTTTTCGGGGAAAATCATAAAAATAAGGCTTCCTGCAAACGCAGGGAAGCCTTATTTTGTCAATTATTACCGAGATTCTTTTTAACTTCTGTAGTAACAGTTCTGTCGTAGCAGGAGAAGATTTCGTCCACTTTATCCTTCTTCGGCTTGGGCGTGAAAAGGCTTATCACGGGAACGAGTATGAGTCCCGAAAGCATTGCAAATGCGCCCGAATAGAGCGAATTTTTGAAGATGAGCCCGAAAAATCCACCGTTTACGCTTATAACTCCGAGTGTAATGAGAAGCTGTATTATCTCAATGCCTGCACCCCAGACAAAGCATATCGCAACAGACGCACAGGTGGTCTTCTTCATATACAGGCCGTAGAGGAAGGGAGCAAGGAATGCGCCGGCAAGCGCGCCCCACGATACGCCCATCATCTGTGCAATGAAGATAAAGTCGGGGAACATATCTTTTACAATGGCAAGCACTGCAGATATGACTATAAAGAATACGATGAAAACTCTGAGTATAAAGACCTTTTTCTTTTCGCTCACTTCACTTTTGCCACCGCGGCTCATTGCCGGTACAACAACGTCAAGTGTCAGCGTTGAGCTTGAGGTGAGCACGAGAGAAGAAAGTGTTGACATGGATGCCGAGAGAACAAGCACGATAACAACTGCTATAACTATATCGGGCATTTTCGAAAGCATCGTCGGAACGATCGTGTCTGTGAGCACCTTGCCGTTTGCGCTGTAAAGAAGAGGACTGTCATAAAGTCTTCCGAATCCGCCAAGGAAGTAACATCCGCCGGCAACGATAATAGCGAATACCGTTGAAATTATCGTGCCTTTTTTGACCGCTTCCTCGTCTTTGATAGAGTAGAATTTACCTATCATCTGGGGAAGTCCCCACGTGCCGAGTGAAGTAAGTATTACTACAACAAGCAAATAAAGCGGCTGCGTTCCGAAGAATGAAGTAAATGCTCCCTGCATACCTGCAGTTTCGGGGTATTCCGACGGAATAAGCGAAAGTGCCTTGTATGCTTCTGTAAAACCGCCGTTATCGGCAAGAACTGAGCCTACTACCGCAACGATACCGACAAGCATTATAATACCCTGGATGAAATCGTTTACCGCAGTTGCCATGTAACCGCCGAATATTACGTAAACTCCTGTAAGCAGAGCCATAGCGACGATTATAACCCAATAGGGTAGATCAAACGAGATTGAGAATATGCTCGAAAGTCCGTTATAAAGCGACGCTGTGTAGGGGATGAGGAATATGAATACAATGAGAGATGCCGCAATTTTGAGCTTTTCCGAACCGTAGCGCTTCGAAAAGAAGTCAGGCATTGTGCGGCTTTCAATTTTCTGTGTCATTATACGGGTGCGTCTGCCGAGTATTACCCAGGCAAGCAGCGAGCCGATAAAGGCATTGCCCAGACCGATCCAGGTCGAAGCAAGACCGAAGTTCCAGCCGAATTGGCCCGCATAGCCGACGAATATTACCGCCGAAAAGTAGGACGTGCCGAATGCAAACGCTGTAAGCCACGGACCTACAGAGCGGCCGCCGAGAACAAAACCGTCAACGTTTGTAGCGTGTTTGCGGCAATAGATGCCGACGGTTATCATAATTACAAAAAACAGTATGAGAAATATGATTTGTAATGCCATAATAATGTCCTTTCCGATCCCTCTATTTTGTATGGGCTAAAAAGCTTTGAAGTGCAGGGCTCTTTGGTGAATGGAAGAGCTCTTTGGGACTGCCTTCTTCAGCTATAACTCCGTTTGACATAAATATGATGTGATCGCCCACATGCTCGGCAAACTCCATCTCGTGAGTTACAACTATCATTGTTCTGCCCTCGTCCTTCAGAGCGCGTATAACCTTGAGTACCTCTTGAGTAAGTTCCGGGTCGAGCGCGCTTGTTGGTTCGTCAAAGCAGAGAATACTCGGTGAGAGCGCAAGTGCGCGCGCTATTGCTGCGCGCTGCTGCTGACCGCCGGAAAGCTCACAAGGGTATGAGTCGGCTTTTTCGGAAAGCCCCACGCTTGCAAGCAGCCTGCGTGCCTTTGCTTCGCAATCTGCCGAAATCGCCGCCTTGTCAGCATGTGAGAGCTTTCTTTTGTTGCTGCTTTTGAGAAGCTCCTTTTGCAAAAGCTCGTCCGCGAGCGTCACGTTTCGAAGCACGCTGTACTGCGGGAAGAGGTTGAACGACTGAAAAACAAGTCCGAATTTGAGCCTGTTGAGTCTTTTTTGCGTATCTGAAAGCTCGGGTGCATCTGCATCGAATATCGTTTCGCCGTCTACGATTATTCTGCCGCAGTCCGGTGTTTCGAGAAAGTTCAGCGAGCGCAAAAGCGTTGTTTTGCCGCTTCCGGAAGAACCGATTATGACAAGAACCTTTCCGTGTTCAAGTTTGAAGTTTATTCCTTTTAAAACCTCGGTTTTGCCGAAGTTTTTTCGTATATCGTATACTTCAAGCATACTTGTGTTCCTTTTCTTTTGGTTGAACACCGTTCAACTCTTATAATAATTGAATTTCTTTTCTATCTTTTCAAGCACGACTGTGACAATACCGTTGAATATGAGGAAGAACAGACCGGTATAGAACAGCGGCCAGATAAGACCGTCGGACGTGTAACGTTCAGCTGCCTTCAGTATCTCGGGTACTGCAATAGTACGCGCAAGGGAAGTGTCTTTTACAAGAGTGATTATTTCATTGCTCATAGGCGGTACAATTCTCTTGACTACCTGCATGAGTATGACCTTAAAGAAAACCTGCGTTTTGGTCATACCGAGCACCTGTGCTGCTTCGTACTGTCCGCGAGGCATACTTTCGATACCTCCACGGTATATCTCGGAAAAATATGCGGCGTAGTTTATAACAAAAGCGATTACAGCGGCTATCATTCTCTGACGCATCGGGATTCCGAATACGAGTCCCGGAACGTAAAAGACTATAAACAGTTGCAAAAGCAGGGGAGTGCCGCGTATTATCCATACAAACAGGCGCGAGATTGCTGCTATCGGCTTGAATTCAACGATCTGTTTCAAGAGCCACGCAAGGGCTTTCTTTTCACGCTTTTCAATTATTTCCGATGTCTTTCCAAACTTCATCAGCCATGCAAACGGCTTTAGTTTTGACATTGATCCGAAGCATATAACAAGTCCGAGAGGCAATGCGAGTATAAGCGTTATAAAAAACAAAATCAGATTTTGTCCGAAGCTCTCAAGTAAATTGAGAGTTATCGTTGAGAAATCAGGATTCATATGTATACCGTACCTTTATGCAAGCAAAAGGATTCGGGGAAAAGCCCGAATCCTTTTTATTTGCGCGAAGTTTATCTTATTACTGAGCGATGAGCTGAGTTTCGAGTGAATACCACTCTGCAATATCAAGGATTGTACCGTCTGCGTAAAGTTCAGCGATAGCTGCGTTAACTTTTGCCGCCATATCGCTGCCTTTTCTGAATGCGATACCGTATTCTTCCTTGGCAAATTCAACACCGTCAACCTTAACAAGGTCTTCGTAGTCTGTGCCGTCTCCGATCATACCGAGAGCTGTGATGTAGTCAACTACGCACGCGTCAGCTGTGCCTGCAGCAACTTCCATAATAGCCTTTGCCATTGTGTCAACTGCTGTGAATTCAGCACCTTCGAAGAAAGCATCTGTAGTTACGAGTTCTTCACCTGCAGAGCCTGCTTCAGCAACTACGATCATATTCTTAAGTGAGCCTGCTTCTGTGTAGTTAGCAGCAGCGTCAGCCTTTGTGATGATAACCTGTTCGTTGCTCATGTAAGGAACGGAGATTTCCATATTAGCTTTTCTTTCATCTGTGATGGTCATACCGTTCCAGATGCAGTCGATTGTCTTTGCGTTAAGTTCGATTTCCTTTGTACCCCAGTCGATTTCCTGGAACTTGGGTGTAAGACCGAGCTTTTCGCAAACTGCTGTTGCAAATTCTGTTTCAAAACCAACGAGCTTTTCGCCTTCGAAGTAGTTCATCGGCTCAAAGTATGTGATACCGATGATCATTTCGCCGTTGCCTTCGATGTAAGCTGCATCTTCGGAGTTGTCAACTACTTCAGCTACAGTATCGCTTTCGGACTCAGAGTCAACTGCTTCGGGTCCGCAGGAAACGAGAGTAAGTGTGAGCATTAAAATTGCGAGTAAAATTGAAAGAATCTTTTTCATGATTGTTTCTCCTTATAATTGATTGTTCCACGGCGATTGCTTTATCCCAGTGAAGTGATGAAGTAATGATACCACATATATCATAATTTGTCAATAGGTTTTTGAAAAATAATGTGGAAATTGTTATTATTATAGCCTCCATCTTTGAGGGATGCGGCAAAAGAGCAGGTTTTGACGGAAGGAGTTTTATACAGATG
>JAZNQU010000079.1:0-2108 GCA_045590315.1 Eubacteriales bacterium | reverse complement strand
TCTTTTTAATGCAACACAGCTTCACAGCCGCACAAATTATGAAAGTACGACACTGCTTGACAGATATTTCTTCTCAAAGCATGAAAAGACTGACGATGCGCTCAGATTTACGTCTAAAATAATTATGTCCGAAGAAGCTCCGACCTTGTCGGTAAACCTCAGTGCACTCAATTTTGCCGCAGAGGATTATCCCTACATGACAGTAGTGTACAGAACCACGTCAGAAAAAGAGAAGATCGACGTTAGCCTGCACGGAAACAACAATAGTCTTTCTACTCTTGATGCTTCAAAGCTTCCCGACCTTGTAAGCGGAGAGACTTCGTCTTTTACTGTAAATCTTTACGATTTTGCAAGCGATGAAATAGTATTTGAAGAGGGCAAGGGCTATACCGATTTGTACTTTACTCTCGGCTTTTTTGAAAGTACAAAGACTATGGATGTCAACGGTTACGTTGATATAATTGCAATAGGCTTCTTTAATAACGAAGAGGTTGCAAAGTCGTATGACGGAGTAAACGTCAAGGGCTCGGGCTTTACCGATACGCTCAGACACTGGGCGTGCGACAATATCGACTACGTTGTAAGAAAAGGACTTTTCTCGGGTGTAACTTCGAGAAAGTTTGATCCCGACAGTAAGATGACACGCGGTATGCTTGCTCTTGTGCTTGCAAGACTTGCGGAAGATGCCGAAAACAAAACTGCATACCCGTACAAGGACGTAGCGGCTGACGCGTGGTTTGCACCGGGAGTATCGTTTGTATACGAAAACGGTGTCTGTGATGCTTCTGATGCGTTCAGACCGGAAGATAAAATAACCCGTGAAGAGATTGCGGATATGCTTTACAGATATGCAAAGGTAAGCGGAAAGACTCTTGGCAAGGCAGAACTTAATTTTGCTGATGCCGACAAGATTGATGCTGATAAGCGCGAAGCATTCGAATACTGCATATTTGCAGGAATATTCAAGGGAAATCCCGACAACACGGTAAACCCCGACGGTCAGGCAAGCCGTGCTGAAGTGTCCGCACTCATACAGAGATTTGTTAATGCAAAATAACAGAAAAAAGAGCTTGTTAGATGACAAGCTCTTTTCTTTATTTGTCCGTCATACGGACTACATTTGTTTCTTGATTCTGTCAAGCGCGCCCTTTTCAAGGCGGCTTACCTGCGCTTGAGATATACCAATTTCATCGGCAATTTCCATCTGTGTCTTACCTTTGTAAAAGCGCATATTAACGATTTTCTTTTCGCGCGGTGAAAGCTTTTTCATAGCTTCTTTAAGCGCAATATCTTCAAGCCACGCTTCATCGGTATTGTCCGAGTCACTTATCTGATCCATAACGTATATTGAATCTCCACCGTCCGAATATACGGGATCAAAAAGAGAGATAGGCTCAACTATCGCCTCAAGTGCACTTGTAACGTCTTCCGGTGACTCGTCCAAATATTTGGCTATGTCTTCGACTGCCGGTTCTTTTGACATATTTGCCGACAGTACCTCGCGCGCCTGAAGAGCTCTGTACGCAAGATCGCGTACAGAGCGGCTCACGCGGATAGAGTTGTTGTCACGCAGATAGCGCCTGACTTCCCCGATTATCATTGGGACTGCATACGTACTGAATTTCACGTCAAGCTCGGTGTTGAAATTATCCACCGCCTTTATCAGACCGATACATCCGACCTGAAAGAGGTCGTCAAGGTTTTCACCCCTGTTTGTAAAACGCTGAATAATGCTTAAAACGAGTCTTAAATTTCCGTCAATAAGCTTTGTTCTGGCCTCGTTGTCGCCCGCTTTTGATTTTAGTAAAAGCTCATGCTTTTCTTCGGTGCTCAGGGTTTTTAATTTTGACGTGTTTACGCCGCATATTTCAACTTTATTATAATACACGATAATCTCCACTTCCGCAGCATATCGTATAGTCGTATTTCTTTATTGGCTGCAATTCTTAAATAAAGTATTGACAGCTTACCTTGTTATATATTCAGTTGAGCCATTGTAAAAAAATGGGCGGGTAGCACCCGTACACCAATGTTGTTATAAATCGTAGGGACCGGCGTCCCCGACGGTCCGTGCTTGCAATTTGATAATATTAAATTCAAAGACTAAA
>JAZNQU010000078.1:0-2330 GCA_045590315.1 Eubacteriales bacterium | reverse complement strand
AGTGTCAGCAAGGCAACTAATGCTGACGGCGATACAAACGGCCAGGGCGAAGTTGCTGCAACAGCAGCTGCCGTTCTGGTAGATGCTGACGGCAAGATCGTTAAATGTGTGATCGATACCGCAGACAATACCGTTGATTATACTTCAGAAGGTAAGGCAATCGCTTCCGAATCCTTCCTTACAAAGTATGAACTTGGCGATAACTACAATATGAAGCTCTACGGTGGCTCTGCAAAAGAGTGGTACGAGCAGGTAGACGCACTTTGCGCACTCGTAGTCGGAAAGACTGCAGACGAAGTAAAGGCTCTCCTTGTTGACGGCGACAAGGGTACTGATGAAGTTATAAGCGCAGGCTGCACAATTACAATTGCAGACTTCATATACGCACTCGAAGCAGCAATCAATAACGCGGCAGAATCAAGTGCTACAGCAGCTGATGAGCTTAAGCTCGGCGTATATACAGAGCAGGAAACAAAGGACGCAACCGAAGACGGTGACGGCGAAAACAAGCTTGAAACAACATTCTTCGCTGCAGCAGTTGACGCTGACGGCAAGATCGTTGCAGCAGCAAGCGATTGCTTGCAGACAAAGTTCACTTTTGACGTAAACGGAGCTTCTACTTTTGATACAGCCGCAAAGCTTCAAACCAAGAAGGAAAAGGGCACAGGCTACGGCATGAGCTTGTACGGAGCTGACCTTAACGGCGACGGCGTTGTTAAGGAGTGGAACGAGCAGGCGGCGGCATTTGATGCAGCTTGCATCGGTAAGAATGTAAGCGAAATCGAAGCTTTCCTTGCTGATAACAATTACGGCACAGAAGAGCTCCAGAGTGCAGGCTGTACAATCCTTGTTAACGGTTTTGTAAAGGCAGCAGCAAAGATAGGCTGAATATTAGCTTAATATAATGAAAATGGGAGGGAAACCTCCCATTTTTCAAACCTTGAGGTGATTTGATGAAAAGACTGCTCTCATTGTTATTGCTCTTGTGTATGTTTGTGCAGATTACAGTACTGACATCGTGCGGCGAAAAATTCAATAAATATTCAAGCTATTCATTTGACTATTTTGATACCGTAACAACTATCGTAGGGTACGAAAGAACGCAAGAGGAGTTTGATAATGTAAGTGATGAAATACTCGCAGAGCTTGGAGAGTATCACCGCCTGTTTACTATATACGAGCGCTATGAGAATGTCGAAAACCTATGCACTGTAAATGAGCTCAGTGGCGGAGAACACCGCACGGTAGAGGTCGATAAGCGTATAGTGGATATGCTTTCGTACGCAAAAGAAATGTATGAAAAAACAGACGGAAAAGTAAACGTAGCATTAGGGAGCGTGCTTTCAATATGGCACGATTACCGTCAAGCAGGTATAAACGATCCTGAAAACGCAGCACTGCCGCCTATGGATAAGCTTGTTGAAGCATCAAAGCATACAGATATTGAAAGTGTGCTTGTGGATAAAGAAAATAATACCGTTACACTGACAGATCCCGAAATGAAGCTCGATGTTGGAGCGATCGCAAAAGGCTATGCCGTTGAAATGATCGCCAAGTCGCTTGAAGAAAAGGGAATCTGCGGCTACGTCATAAACGTAGGCGGAAACGTCAGAACGGTAGGTCTGCGCGGTGACGGTAAAAAGTGGACTGTGGGCATAGAAAACCCCGATACAGACAGCGACACACCATACCTTGCATACCTTGAGCTTTCGGGCGAGTCACTTGTCACAAGCGGATCATACCAGAGGTATTATACAGTAGACGGTAAACGCTATCACCATATTATAGACCCCGAAACGCTGATGCCGGGAGAAGACTATATTTCCGTGTCGGTAGTGTGTAAAAGTTCAGCCGAGGGAGACGCACTGTCAACAGCACTGTTCTGTATGAGCGCAGAGGCCGGACTCAAGCTTATCGAGTCAATGCCCGAGGCAGAAGCAATGTGGGTGAAGACAGACGGAAGCATACAAACCTCAAGCGGATTTTCAAAGTATACAGTAGAAAGATAAAAAAACGGTAAGAAAGCTTGCTTTCTTACCGTTTTTTGTGCTAATCAAGAAACAAACACCTTGACAAGCACAACAAATTATGATAGAATAAATCTCGTACTTGCGGGCGTGGCGGAATTGGCAGACGCGCCAGACTTAGGATCTGGTGTCTTCGACGTGGGGGTTCAAGTCCCTTCGCCCGCACCAAAAAAGGAAGAAGACCGAATGGTCTTCTTCCTTTTTTCGTTGGATGAAGATTTGAGTTAAAACCTGCAAATGTTTATAAATCCATGAGTTTATTAAAAGCTATTTAACATTTGCCGAGTTAATCGAGCAAAGCAA
>JAZNQU010000077.1:0-10024 GCA_045590315.1 Eubacteriales bacterium | reverse complement strand
CTTTATGTAGCCTGCGTCTTCCTTCATTACGAATTGACAGACACCTAACAGCTCGCCCTTTTCCGTTGTAGCCGAGTACGCAAGCATATCAGCGTCATATTCTGTATTACACAGAGCGCATATGCGCTCTTGGTCGTGTTTTGACTGTATCGGTTTTATCTGAAACATATTCCTACTTCCTTTCGCCGTCATCCTGAACCATCAGCGATTTCAAATATTTTACTTCTTCACGGGTGAGATAGCGCCACTTGCCTGTCTGCAGCTTACCGAGCATAATCTCGCCTTCGCTTACTCTTTTAAGGCTTAATACAGCAAGCTCGCATTGTTCGCACATTTTGCGTATCTGCCTGTTTCTGCCCTCGCAAAGCTCCATTTTAAGAAGTGTTGAATCTTCGCTTTCGCTCATTTTGGTTACCTTTACGGGCTTGATTATGTAGCCGTCGATCTCCATGGGAGATGACAGCTTTTTTATTTGTGTTTTGTCAACATTTCCGCGCACGCGGACAAGGTATACTTTTGTGATTTCATGACTCGGATGAGTGAGAGTATTTGTAAGCTCGCCGTCGTCAGTACACAGAAGCAGACCTTCCGAATTCATATCAAGTCTGCCAACAGGATAAACGCGCGAATCAACGTCAGCAAGAAGCTCGCTTACGCATTTGCGACCACGCTCATCAGACATCGTTGTAACGTATCCGCGGGGCTTGTTGAGCATAACGTAAGTTTTGTGATTCTTCGCAGCGCGCACCCGTCTTCCCTTGTAGGTCACAACGTCGCGCTCTGGATCTATCTTCTGACCGATAAGCGCACTTTCTCCGTTAATTTTGATATTCCCGAGCTCGATTTCTCTTTCGGCGGCACGGCGGCTCATAAGTCCGCAGTCGGATATATATTTCTGTATTCTCATCTCCATCAAGAGTCATTCCTTTCAATAAACCTCGCTTATAATAAGCGGCAGGCTTGCGATGATTTTATTATCAAGCGAAAAATCTATTCTGCCAAGACACTCGCCTACTTTTTTTGGTGCATATACAAAGCGCGGCAGGTATATTGTCTGCGTCACGCTCTCGCCGTTTTTATTAAGACAGTGCTTTACTTGTCCTATGCTCTTTGCCTTGACGTGCGTTGACTTTTTGCCTATACATTCAAGCGTAAACTCAAATTCACCGTCATCTGCAACAAGATGGCTTTCATAATTTTCAAAACCGTAATTGAGCATCGCCGTATGGTCATTCCAATCGTCAGGAGCTGAAAGCGTTACGGCAACAAGGCGCAAGCCGTCGCGCTCGGCAGCGCTGACAAGGCATCTTCCGCTTTTCTTCGTAAAGCCCGTCTTAACTCCGATTGCGCCGTCATAAAGTCTGAGCATTTTATTATGGTTCATCAGATACCTGTAGCCTCCGCTCTCCATCGGGATACGATGCTTATAGGTAGATACCATTTCGGCAAAGGTTTCGTTTTTTAATGCCTCTGCTGAAATTATCGCAAGATCGTGTGCCGTTGTGTAATGGTTTTCATCATCAAGTCCGTGCGGATTTGCAAAAGACGTGTCCGAGAGTCCGAGCGAGCACGCTTTTTCATTCATCATTATCGCAAAGTCCTCAACACTTCCGCCCACAGTTATGGCAATCGCGGCTGCCGCATCGTTTGCGCTTTCAAGAAGCATTGCATAAAGAAGCTCGCCCATTGTCATGGCTTCTCCTGATTTAAGGCAGACAGACGAGCCCTCAACACCTACAGCGGCAGATGGGATTTCAACCCTCTCGTTTATATCGGCATGCTCAAGAGCGACAAGCGCGGTCATAATTTTCGTTGTGCTTGCCATCGACATACGGGTATTTGCTTGTTTTTCATATAACACTCTTCCCGTGTCTGCGTCTATAAGGATTGCCGCACGTGCTGAAGTATCAATAGCGGATAAGCCATATGCAAGCGAGGCGCAGAAAGCCACGGTAAAAATAAGCATAAAAAATCTTTTCATGGATTTTCTCCTGTTGTTTTTTTACACTATTATTTTACCGCAGGCTTTCTCTCATTATTTCTGTAAAAATTTGTACTTATTCAGAATCTTTTTTGAAAACGTCACGAAGCTTTGCAGCGATATCGGGTGACTTTTCGATAAGACCTGTAACCGTACCGATGTAGTCGGGGGTTTCGGGGGGATTTGCAACGTTAAGCATATTTACCTTACCGTCAGAGGTTACGACAAGAAACGCAACGGGAGTAACCGACACGCCTGTGCCGCCGCCTCCGCTGAATGTAAGCGGCTTCTTGCCCGAAGCAGACTGCTCTTTATCGGCAAAATCAACTCCGCCCGATGCAAAGCCCATAGACACCTTGGAAACGGGAATTATCACCGTACCTGAGGGTGTATTTATCGGCTCGCCTATGATAGTGTTCGCCTCAACGACCTTTTTGATTTCGGCAAGAGATGTGGATATTATCTCTCCAAGCTTGTTTTCTGCCATGGTTGTAAAATTCCTTTCAATTATATTATATTGTATATTTATTTTGTCAAATGTGCCCATGCGGCACAAAGAAGCGAATGTAATACTCCGCCAACGCCAACCGACAGCCTGATGTCAATCTGCGCTACCGTTTTTTCTGCCGTGAAATCCGGCCTTATATCAATTACCGCGTCGCGCTCTGCTTTGAAGTTTGTTTTTCTTTTTAAAAGCTCCGTGATATATGCAACTGACTGAATAACGGCGCCGTAGCTCACCGCAGTCTTTGCAGGATCGCCTGAGGCTACTGCAATCACTATATGTGCAAGTCTGACTTTAACGTGCCCGAAAAACTTTGATGAAAAGGCGTCAACTATATTTAGTATATCCGCAAGTGAGTCTATAACAGGCTTTTTTTCTTTTTTTTGAGAGTTTTTGTCCTCGCTTTTGCCTTCTTGCTCTTTTTTTGAAGATTTTTTCTTCTTAAACAGTTTAAGAAGTCGGCTATGTGGTATACCTGCTATACGAATATCAACCGTAAGAGAGTCTATATAGCGAATACGCAAGCTGACACGGACAAGGCATACAGCGGCAATAAGTGCAGAGAGCACCGCGAGTATTATTATGAAAACTTTCATAACTTATCCTTGCCTTTCACGTATCGTTTACAACTTCTATAAAAAAGTTTATTTATTCTACTGTAGCTTCCGTTTCCTCTGCACTTTCCGCTTCTGGCTCTTCTGTCGCCTCTGTCACTTCTATTGCCTCTGCCGCTTCGCTCAGCGTTGCGAAAGCCGATGCTTCGGGAAGCTCGGAAAGACTTGAAATACCAAAGCAACGCAGAAAATCATCGGTCGTAGCATAAAGCGACGGTCTTCCGGGTGCTTCGAGCTTACCGCAGCATTCTATAAGTCCCTTTTCGCAAAGTGCGCCTATAGAGTACGAGCTGTCTATACCTCTCACCTGTTCGATAAACGCACGGGTGACCGGCTGGTGGTACGCGATTATCGAAAGTACCTCAAGCGAAGAGTTTGATAGGTTACCTCCGCGTCTGATACCAAGGGCTGCGCGTATGTAGTCAATATAGTCTTCTTTAGTACAAAGCTGACAGCTGTCTGCATATGCAATAAGCTGAATGCCGCGATCGGGTATACTGTTATATTCTGTCGCAAATTCCTTTATAAAGCCTTTGGTTTCGTTTTCGCTGATTTCGAGAAGAAGTGAGAGGCGCTCATACGTTACCGCATGACCTGCGGCAAACAGTACCGCTTCACAAATCTTCTTCATTTCCGTCTTTTCCATATCCGGAGTTTCTTCCTTTCAAGAAGTTTTCTATTCTTGTGTATTGTCATTTGCACCGTCTTTTATGCGCGGTGCAAGATACATTTCAAAATCTTCGCCGTCGGGAGAGTCTATCGGTTCAAGTCTTATTCTGCTGTTTTTGATAAGCTCGAGTACCGACATGAATATTGCGATAAGCTCGCTTTTTGACGTTGCCGTTGCAAGCATACTCGTATAGCTTACGTGTCCGCGGCGCTTTATCGTACGAAGTACGCTGTAAATTTTTACTGACACGGGAACTATAGGCGCCCTCAGTATCCTTTCAAAAGGAACTTCTACTTCTTTTGACTCTTTTTCAGCACTCTGAAGCCGCCTGAACATCTTCATTATAGCATTCTGCAAAAGCTCTGCTTCATGCGGTGCAACATATCCCGTATCCGCCTTTATTTCATCGGTATCCTTGACAAATCGGCGGCTGTATGTGACATATCTGTCTGCAAGCACGTGCGACGCTTCCTTAATGCGCTTGTATTCTTCAAGCGCGGCAGCAAGCCTTGCGCGCGGGTCTTCTTCCACTTCTTCGTCCCGTGGTAACAGCATCCGGCTTTTAATAAGCATAAGCTCGGACGCCATAACGATAAACTCGCCTGCAATTTCCATATCAAGCTTCTGCATAATTTCTATCTGTTCCATATACTGGTCAAATATGAGTGATATCGGTATATCGCATATTTCTACCTTGTTCTTTGATATAAGAACGAGCAGAAGATCCAGCGGACCCTCGAATTTTTCAAGCTTAAATGACAATTCCATTGTCTTGTTCTCTTTCTTGTATTTGTTATTACAGTCCCGGAATAAGCGAGATAATCAAATCCATCCCGTTAAAAACGTACGTGCATACAGCCGAAAGCGGTCCTGTGATAAGTCCCGTATACAAAAGCAGGATAAGCGCAAGCTGAATGTATCTTTCGTACTTCATTATCCCGAAATAATACTTGTCGGGAAGCACAACAAAAAGTATACGTGAACCGTCAAGCGGCGGCACGGGTATCAGATTGAACATACCAAGATATAAGTTGAGAGACGCAAACTCGGTAAAGAACGAGAGCACGAGCATTGCAAGATTATACTTGAAATCTGTATCAAGAACAGCTAAATTCGGCACCAGTATTGCAAGATATATTCTGCAAATCAAAAGTGCCGCAAATGACAGTAATATATTTGAAAGCGGCCCTGCAAGAGCGCTTATCGCCATATCGCGGCGCGGCTTTTTAAAATACCTCGTATTTATCGGCACCGGCCTTGCCCAGCCGAAGCGAAAAAAGAGCATACACAAAAATCCTATCGGATCAAGATGACGCAGGGGATTAAGCGAAAGCCTTCCAAACGCGCGTGCCGTCGGGTCGCCAAGCTTATAAGCCGCGTATCCGTGTGCGACCTCGTGTATGGTCAGCGCAAATATTACGATTATAAAATGTATTATCAGTCCCGGTATATCCGAGAGCAGCGATTGAATATAGTTCATTTATCTGCCTTTCTGATATTTTAATTGTTTCCTGATAAGCCTGCATACTCAAGTATGCTCTTCCATAAATCGTCACGTCCGAGCTTCTTTAATGAGGAAAAGGGTATTATCGGTGTTCCCTCTCTTAAAAGCGGATATTCGGTAAGAAGCGCGAGATTACGCTCTCCGTCCGTACGGTTTAATTTATCGATTTTTGTTGCAGCGATAATGTACGGAATATTCTCTCGGTTGAGCCATTCAAGCATCATATCATCATCCGCTGTCGGCCCTACCTTTATATCGATAAGCTGAACTACAGCGCAAAGAACACCTCTGTCCGATTCCGTAAAATAGTCGTTACACAAACGCGACCACTTTTCCTTATCTGCCGGCGGCCTTTTTGCAAATCCGTAACCCGGCAGGTCAACAAGGTATAGCTTTTTGTCTACGTCGTAGAAGTTTATCGTGATAGTCTTACCCGGCTGTGAGCTTACACGTGCAAGCGACTTGCGGGCAAGTAAGGTGTTTATAAGCGAGCTTTTTCCAACGTTTGAGCGCCCCGAAAAAGCTATCTGGACTCTACCATCTCGCGGAAACTGGTTCTTCAGCCCCGCCGTGATCGTAAGGTTTGAGTTTTGTATGTTTAACTTCATTTCTGTACCTTTCTGTAAAGTACTTCTTAATTAAGACCGAAAGGCTTTATTTTGCCGATTTGGTCCTCATAGGTGTCCGGGTACGCTTAACTGCAGGCACGCGGGAACGTTTTCTCTGTTTCGTTTCGCCCGTCTGATGCTGTTGTGCAACAGTTTGCGCTATTGCAGCGCGCCTTAGTGCAACAGACAATACTTCATCAGCATGCTTTACCGGAATAAACTCAAGAGAAGTACGTACAATCGGGTCTATTTCGTCAAGGTCTCCGACGTTGTCTGCCGGTATTATTACGCGTTTTACCCCGGCGTTGTATGCCGCGAGAGTTTTTTCCTTGAGTCCGCCGATGGCAAGGACCTTGCCGCGCAGAGTTATCTCACCCGTCATTGCTATGTCGCGGCAGATTTCATGCGATCCGAGAGCCGACGCAATAACCGTTGCAAGTGCGATGCCTGCACTCGGTCCGTCCTTGGGTACCGCACCCTCGGGTGCGTGGATATGTATATCGTATTTTTTATAGAATTCAGGATCTATGCCAAGCTCATCTGCACGGGATCGCACAAAGCTGAGGGCGATTTTCGCCGACTCCTTCATTACCTCTCCGAGCGAGCCTGTAAGCTCAAGCTTGCCCGTGCCGTCAAGCACGCTTGCTTCAAGCTTTAACAAATCACCGCCCACCTCTGTATATGCCAGTCCGTTAACAACGCCGATTTCGTCAAAGTCGGATATTTTTTCAGGACGTGTTTTCCTGTTGCCAAGCATATCCTTGATATGTTCAGCCTTGATAGTATATTTTGACGTGTCGCCGTCAGCGCGTCTTAGCGCTGCCTTGCGGCACAGCTCTCCTATTTTTCTCTCTAAGTTTCTGACTCCCGCCTCTGCAGTATAATAGTCGCAAAGCTCAAGTATCGCCGAGTCGGAAATAGTGAGCATCTTTTTATTAAGTCCGTGGCGTGCAAGCTGCTTTGGCACGAGATGACGGCGAGCTATCTCGAGCTTTTCGTGACGTGTATAAGTTTTAAGCTCGATTACCTCCATACGGTCGATAAGCGGACGGTCAACCGTTTCAAGCGTGTTAGCCGTAGCAATAAAGATACAGTCGGACAAATCAAACTCAACTTCCGTATAATGGTCTCTGAAGCACTTGTTCTGCTCGGGATCAAGCACCTCTAAAAGTGCCGCCGACGGATTTCCGTTACCGCTGTGCGACACCTTGTCGATCTCATCAAGCAGTATCACGGGATTGTTAACTCCGGCGCGGATCAGTGCGTCTGTAATTCTTCCGGGCATAGAGCCGATATAGGTCTTTCGGTGTCCGCGTATGTCAGCTTCATCTCGCACACCTCCCAGCGAAAGGCGCACAAATTCTCTTTTCATCGAGCGCGCGATTGATGAAGCCACCGACGTCTTACCGACACCGGGAGGGCCTACAAGACAGATTATCTGCGATTTAAGTTCAGGTGAAAGCTGTTTTACCGCAACGTATTCAAGTATACGTTCTTTCACCTTTTCAAGACCGTAATGGTCAGCGTTCAACACCTTGCGCGAGGCTGCAACACTGATTTTAGATTCCGAAGCCTTGTTCCAGGGAAGTGATAAGCAGGTGTCAAGATAAGTACGGATCACCGCGTTTTCGGGAGAGCCGTACGCGTTGTGCTCCATGCGCTCTGCCTCTTTAAGCAGCTTTTCAGCCACCTTTTCGGGAAGCTTTGCTTCAAGAATTTTCTGTGTATATTCTTCGGTTTCGTTGTCGTCGCCGAGCTCGCGGCGTATTTCCTTTATCTGTTCGCGCAGGTAATACTCGTGCTGGCTCTTATCCATAGCGCGGTTAACACGTGCCTTTATATCCTGCTCGGTTGAAAGTATCTTTTCTTCTTCCCACAAAAGTATAACCGTATGCTCTGCTCTCTTTACAGGATCGAACATTTCAAGAACTTCCTGTCTCTTCTCCGCTGACTCAATAGCCTGTGAAGCGACAAAATCGCTTATAAAGCCGATATCGTGAATACTCTTGACTGCAAGCTCAGCTCCATGCGCCTGACTTGGCGCAAAACGAAGCACGGCCTTGAAGGCTTTTACTGCTTCGCGTCTTAACGCTTTGACACGTATATCGTCAGGATCACTGAGAGTTACCGTCTTCTGAAGCACTGTCGCATATGTAACCTCATCGCGCATCTCATACTTCATTATTTTCGCACGGCACAAAGGCTCGGCAATTATACGCATCGTTCCGGCGTCTGTTGTCATCGACTGTTTTATCTTGGCAACTGCACCAACAGCGTAAAGCGTTGAGTGACCGTAAGGCTTCGCATCATCGGTTTTGGAAAGAGCAAAGTATATAAGTCTGCCGGCTTCTTCAGCTGCACGACATGCTTTTATATCACGTTCTTCTTCAAGTTCAAACGCAAAGGGCAATGACGGAAAGGGCACGACGCCCGAAAGTCCGACTGCCGGAAGTGTTATTTTCTCTATTTTTTCTACGTAACCTGGCATTATATATTTCCTTTCAAAAGGGGCACGTTTTGTATTAGTAAATATTATCCCATAATAACTTGATATACATTATACCATATTATTTTGTTTTTTTCCATATATTTTTTATTATTTAATAAAACTTTAAAATTTCGGATCTTTACATAAGTGCTATTATTCCCATTTTTGACAAAATTGTCTCATTTTTGAGAATTTTAGGCAAATGATATTGACAAGTTTAAGAAATTATCTTATACTGTACTTGGGATAAAGCGAAACTTCACTTCTCTATTTTACATTTATTGCCACAAAGGAGGACGACAAATGAACGTAAGGGCATTAATGACAAAGCTGGCGCAGCACGGATGCACAAGCGCCGATCTTGCCGAAATACTCGGCATAAGCAAATCGAGCGTATACAGAAAGCTTTCGGGCGTTACCGAATTCACACGTCTTGAAATATCAATTATGAAAAGCGCATTTATGCTCGACGAAGACAGTCTTGTTGAAATCTTTTTCGATTGCGAAAGCGCGTAATTATTTACGCCTTAAAAATGATATTACATATTCGTCAATAAAAAAGTGGGAGGCGTCTCGCCTCCCGCTTCATATATTATTCTTCACTTGGTTTTGCGATAACGCTCTCACTTGATCCTGCAAGTCCGAAGGAATATATAAAGCATTTTATTTACTAACAAAAACTCTCATCTGTAGTAAGATGAGAGTTTTTTGTTTACCCTGCTTCAGAAAGCATATTCTCAATCAGTATCCCGTATCCACGCGTTGGGTCACCTACGAGTACGTGCGTTACCGCGCCGACTAATTTTCCGTTCTGAATAATCGGCGAACCACTCATTCCCTGCACTATACCGCCCGTTTTTTCAAGTAACGCCTTGTCCGTCACGCATACGATAAAGTTTTTGCTCGACTTTCCCTCTCTGTCGATCGACGACAGCGCTACCGTGTACTCTCTCGGACCTTCGTTATCAAGCGTGCATATGATCTTCGCTTCGCCCTCGTGTATATCTGCCCGTGTACCGATTTCAACGGGAGTGATTCCCTGCGGAAGCTCACTTATCACACCGTAGACTCCCGTGTTGCTGTTTTTTGTAAGCGAGCCGAGCTTATTTGCACCGAGACTTCCTCTGAGTTCGCCCGGAGCGCCCGGAAGTCCACGCTTGATTCCGTTGATCGTGACGTTCATCACGCTTCCGCGTAAAAGCGGAAGGAGCTTTCCTGTATCAGAGTCGCAGATACCGTGCCCGAGTCCTGCAAACTCACCCGTTTCAACATTTATATATGTTACGGTGCCAACTCCCGCCGTACTGTCTTTAAGCCATAAGCCTGCCCTGTATTTGCCGTCAGGCGACTTTACGGGTGTAAGCGTAAGAGTCAGGCACTCTTCGCCGCGCATAACGGTAAGCAGTATCGGACTGCCGCCGCTTTTGGCAACTGCTTCTGATACAGACGAAGCAGAAGTTACCTTTTTATTATTTACATGGGTTATAATATCCTTAATATTGAGACCGGCGCTCTCGGCAGGAGAAATGCTGCCCGACTCACTGACAATCTCCTCAATAGCTGAAACAATAACGCCGTCCGTATAAAATTTAACACCGAACGGTATACCGCCCGGACACACCTTTGTATTTTCCGCCGCGCTTGCTGTAAGTGA
>JAZNQU010000076.1:0-9801 GCA_045590315.1 Eubacteriales bacterium | reverse complement strand
GTCTTACCCGTACCGGGAGGGCCGACAAGAAGGACACCATGAGGGATTTTTGCTCCGAGCTTGGTGAATTTTGCAGGGTCTCTCAGAAAATCAACGATTTCCTTAAGCTCCTCTTTTTCTTCATCGGCGCCGGCTACGTCTTCAAATGTGACCTTGTTTTTATCGTCAGATACAATTCTTGCTCTTGATTTGCCGAAGGAATTGATTTTGCCTCCGCGGCCACCTGCCTGATTCATCATAAAAATCCAGAAGAATACGATAAGAAGTATTACTATCGCATGAGGAATCAGCATAAACCACCATGGAAGTGATACGGGCTGTTCAATATCATAAGAAGATATGATACCTTCTTCAAGCTGAGTATCGATCATATCGCCGTACATATCCATGAACTGGGAATAATCACGTAAAGTAAAAGTAATATTGCGGCCGTCTTTTGTAATTATTTTCAAAACGTCGTCGTTTGTAATCTGGAAGCTTTCAACTTCTTCATTTTTGAAAGTTTTTACAATATCGCTGAATGACGGCGCTTTTTCGACGGGCTCGGATAAAATCAGTGCCGAAACCGTAAGAATTACTGCTATAAGTACGCCGTAAAACAGTAATATCTTCGTATTGTTTTTCATAGAAAATGGTACCTCTTAAAGTTATTTGTCATTACTGACAGTATATAAACATCACGTAAATGTGCGCTTATTTTGTATAAACCTCGGGCTTGAGAATTCCTATATAAGGAAGAGCTCTGTAATCCTCGTCGTAATCAAGACCGTATCCGACAACGAATTCATCGGGGATAGTCATTCCGCAGTAGTCGGGAGTGAAGTCAACAACCCTGCGAGAGGGTTTGTCAAGCATCGTGCACGTCTTAACGCTTTTTGCACCTTTTAAGAGTAAATACTCAACAAGGTAGGAAAGCGTTTTTCCGCTGTCGATGATATCTTCAACGATAAGTATATCGAGATTTGATAAATCTTTTCTGTGCAAGTCAAGTACAATGTTAATCGTGCCGCTTGACTCGGTGGAGCTACCGTAGGAAGACACCTTCATAAAATCTATTTGCGTTGGAATGCTTATATGCTTCATGAGATCACCCATAAAAACTACAGCACCCTTGAGAATGCACAGCATTAACAGATTTTTGCCGTTATAATCTTCGCTGATCTGTGCAGCGAGATCTGATACTATATTCTCGATATCTGCTTTTGATGCAAGGATTTTAAGAACGTCTTTGTTGAGCATAGTCGTAGTCCTTTCTGTCACTGTGAAACTGTGTGGTCAACGTAAAAAAACGTCTGATACGTTTCATTATCCCGCGGAAAAGTTCCTGTACGGCTCCGTGTACCGGGAATCCATAATATACCGTCTTCATCGCATACAAGAGGAAGCGCGTCACGCTTCTGTATATCGGGCTCAATTTCCCATAAAAGCTTTTTCAGCTTTCTGTTCACACCATTGATATTGAAGGTGTCGCCAGGCTTTCTCGAGCGTAAAGATAAAGCACCTTTAATTGTAGCAGAAGTTATATCAGTCTGTATAAATTTTTTGTAAATATTTTTAAATTTTTCAATGTTATCTTTGTCATCTCCCTCAAATCTGGCAATTACGTCTCCGGAGTCGGGGATTTTGTTTATGCCGTATTCAAACGGAAGATAAAACTCAGGTGCTGCACCTGGAGTATAACCTTTGCGTAGCACAAGTTTTCCTGATTCTATATGAGCTGTTATACCGCTTGGTAAATCAAGACTCGTGTGAGGGACGGCGCAGTCACATAGTTTAAATATTGAATCCAAGTGTATTTCATATGTTTCTCTTGCTCCAATGTCTTTCAATAACGAGTAAATTACTCTTGATCTGATAGACGGATGGAGCTCACTTAAAGCTTTTAGAGAGACCGAGTTATCACTTACGTTTGCCGCGATGAAATTATCTGACACGGAAGTTAAATAGTCATTGTCATAAGAAAGAGAAGCGGATAAACGTGATACCGAAGTCGTCAGAGCAGGGTTGATCTCGCGCAAAACCGGAACAACCTTGTTTCTGAGCTTGTTACGCGTATACGTTGTATCAGCATTTGTGCTGTCTGTAATATATTTTACTCCGTTTTCTTCGCAGTAACCGAAAATTTCACTTTTTGAAGACAGCAAAAGTGGCCTTATTATGTTTTCACGCATTGCTTTGATACCGCAAATGCCTGAAAGCGAACTTCCGCGCGTCAGATTGAACAGAATTGTTTCAACGTTGTCATCAGCATTGTGAGCGGTAGCAATATAAAACTTCAATCCGGTGTCATTATGGAGTTTGGCCGCAGTTTCTTCAAGTACACCGTAGCGTACTTCGCGGGCAGTCTCTTCAATACCGGATTTTAATTCTTTTGCAAGAGCCGGAACATCAGCCTTGTGAAGATAAAATGGCACTTTGAGCTCGTCGCACCGCTCCCTGCAAAAGTTTTCGTCCCGGTCCGCTTCTAGACCGCGTATCATATGATTTACATGAAGGGCACAAAGAGTGTAGTTAAATTTTTCTCTGTATTCATGTAAAAGCGAGAGCAGAGCACACGAGTCGGCACCGCCGGAAAAGGCGAGTAGTATGCCGAATTTATCTTTTGGTAATGACATTGTGCTCATTGAGACGAAAAAATTATCCGTTACGCATTTAGTGGCTTTTGAGTGCATTTTAAATTTCATCTCTCTGTAAAGTAAGGAATTTGGTGTATTTACCTATCCACTTCATTTTTACCGAGTCAGTAGATCCGTGACGGTTCTTCGCAACGATAACTTCTGCAAGATTTTGTTCGTCCGACTGCTCGGTGTTATAGTAGTCTCTGTGCAAAAACATTACAACGTCAGCATCCTGCTCGATAGCACCGGAGTCACGAAGGTCGGAAAGCATCGGCTTTGCATCCTTTCGCTGTTCAGCACCTCTTGATAACTGAGCACAGCAGACAACAGGTATCTCAAGCTCTTTTGCCAAAAGCTTGAGATTACGGGAAATGTCCGAAACCTCTTGTACACGGTTGTCGATTTTTCTGTCCGACTGCATAAGCTGGAGATAGTCGATAACAACAAGTCCGAGGTTTTCGATTTTACGAAGCTTGGCCTTTACCTTGGAAACCGACATACCACTGGTGTCGTCAATATAAATATTGCATTTGCTCAGAGTCTGGGCTGCGTGAGTAAGCTTTACCCAGTCGTTCTTTTCTATTTTTCCTGATCTGAGCGAATAGCTGTCAACAAGAGCTTCGCTTGAAAGTAAACGCAGAACAAGCTGTTCCGCCGACATTTCAAGGCTGAATACGCAAACCGCCTTTTCGGGATTTGCAAGCGACACCTGAGAAGCAATGTTGAGTGCAAAACTCGTTTTACCCATACCGGGACGAGCGCCTATAAGAACAAGGTCGCCGGCACCCATTCCGACGAGAACACGGTCAAGATCAGAATATCCCGTCTTTGTACCGGTAGCGCCTTCTTCGCTTTGTGAAAGCTGTCTTAATGAGGTAAGAGAGGAAACAAGAACATCCTTGATATGCTTGAAATCGCTTGTCTCATTACCCTGAATGAGCCTGAAAAACTTGTCAGCACTTGCGCTGAGTACATCAGTTACGTCCTCGTACTTTTCTGTAAGTACCGTGTCTTCTACTTCCTCTGCTGCCGAAAGAAGTTGACGCAGTAAGCTATTGTCTCTGACGATTTTTGCATAGTCCTTGATATTTTTCGCAGAAGGAACTATTTGTGCAATAAGCTTTATATAGTCACTTATGTTCTTGTCTTTGAGAACGCCCTGCTTTGTAAGCGTATCAATAAGCGTTACAAGGTCTATTGAACGGTTTCCGATAAACATTTCGTTCATGGCAAGATAAATCTTGGCATGGTCGTCTATGTAAAAATCGGATGACGATATAATACCGGCAACATCTTCAATAGAGCGGGGATCTATCAATATTGAGCCGAGAACGGATTGCTCCGCCTCGAGCGAAAACGGCACTTTCCTTTGAGAAAGCTCCGAATATTTGTTGTAGCCTTCTGTATTCATAGCTTTTGCGTGAAAAAGTCACGCTCTCCCGTTATTTATTATTTTAAGTCGCTGACAACTATGTTAATTTTCCCCATAACTTCGGGATAAAGCTTAATGTCAACGGTGTAAGTGCCGAAAGCCTTGATCGGCTCATCGAGCATGATTTTCTTTTTATCAATCTTGACAGAGGTGATTTTTTCAAGCTCGTCAGCAATGTCTTTTGATGTTACCGAGCCGAAAAGTCTGCCGTCGGGTCCTGCCTGGAGCTTGAGCTTGATTACAACAGGTTCAAGCTTCTTTGCAAGCTCCTGTGCCTCGGCTCTTTCAACTTCAATTTTATGTTGCCTTGAAGCCTCTTTGTTTTTTATATCGCTCATAGCCTTGGCATCAGCAATAACCGCCAGACCCTTAGGGAACAAGAAGTTTCTTGCATATCCGTCAGAGACGTTAATAATCTGACCTTTTTTGCCCTGAGCCTTTACATCCTGTGTAAGAATAACTTTCATTTTTTGCACCTGATCCTTTCGTGTATACGTTTACTTTGAAGTGGTCGTATCAATGTATTGGTCAATTTGTTCTTTGAGAGCCACAAGTGTTTCTTCGAGGGTTGCACCCTTGATCTGAGCACCTGCCGACTCATAATAGCCGCCACCGCCGATTCCCTCAATTATCGAGGCAACGTTGATCTTGCCGGCAGAGCGAGCAGAAATGTGTATAACATTGTTGATCTCAAACACAGCGAAAGATGCGTGTACTCCCTTTAAGTCAAGAAGTATGTCGGCAACCTTTGCAGCCGTGATCTTATCATCGGGGTTTTCCGAAGCGCGAAGAGCGGCGATTGCAAAATGTTCACGATAAATTTTAGCATCTGCAGCACAAACCGCGGAACGCTTGTAGTCTTCAAGATTGCTCTCGAAGAACGCCTGAGCATCAGCCGGTATAGCGCCCTCGCTGCGGAGATACTGTCCGGCACTGAACGTGCGAACACCCGTGTTTCTCGTAAACTGTTTTGTGTCAAGCATAATTCCGGCAAGAAGCAAGAGAGCTTCTTTGGGAGGAAGTGTTCCCATAGGCAGAGTATGCTCTAAAAATTCGGCAACAAGCTCAGACGCGGATGAAGCGTAGGGCTCGATATATTCGATTTCGGGCTTTATCGAAGGAGCGTCCTTGATGTGCTGTTTGCTGTGATGGTCAATAATAATAAGTCTGCCTGAATTGAGCGCAATGTCAAGAGACTCAAATCTGAGCGGATTGTTTACGTCAACAACGATTGCAAGAGAATCGCTTCTCACAAGATCCTGAGCGTCAGCAGGGTCAACAAACAACGAATCGTAATCATCATGACCTAAATAGTCAATACAAAGCTTAGCGTTGATGTTTTCGCGGTTAAGCACTATTTTAGGAGTAGCGCCAACACTCGCGGCAAGACGTGCAATACCTATGCAGGCACCGATGGAATCGTAATCGGGACTGCGGTGTCCCATAATTATAACGTTGCTTGATTCGCTGATTATACTCGATATCTTTGCGGCAGTCATACGCGCTCTTACCTGTGTAGACTTTGAAGTCGTTTTAATTCTGCCGTCAAAGGGAAGATTTTCGTTTCCGTTGTTATAGACCGCAGTATCGCCGCCACGCTTAAGGGCAAATTCAAGCGCGCTTTGCGCACCCGCTTCGCGCTGCGCAAGAGTACCGGCAAAACGTGCCGCACCGATTGAAATTGTAAGCGAAAGATTTGTTTCGCCAACTTTTATATCGTGTATCTTTTCGCGGATTTTAAATTTATCCTCAATAAATTTGTCTAAATAGCGTGACTCAAAGATGAATAGATATTTGTTGCGCTCATATTCTTTAATAATACCGCCGACTTCAGATGCCCAGCTCTTGAGAGTCTGTTCGACCTGGTGGGTCGCTTCGCGAGTCTTTTCGTGAACAGCCTGACTGAGCTCGTCAATATTATCAATTATGATATATGCAATAACAGTCTGCTCGTCGCAAAGACGCTTATTAAGTCTTGAAAGCTCAGTACGCTCGTTCCATATAGTGATGTAGTAAGGACTGTTCTGCGCCTCAATTTTATATCCGGTAATGTTGTAGGTGCGCTCAAAGGCCTCAGCTTCGACGCCTCCGTTTTCCATTGAATTTGCTATATCATCAATACGTGCGCTGCAGATTTCTTCGATGTTGCGTGGCATTTGTTTGAAGTTTTTCTGAATAAGTGTTGCCACAGAAACGTTGCAATAAATGATTCTGCCCTTGTCGGAGCATATGACGATCGGGAGATATAATTCCTTTATGAACTGCAGAGTGATATTCTGTAAAATAGGATCGCTCGTGTTTCCGATTCCCGAATTGAAACGCAGGGAAAAGAAAATAACAAGTTTGTCAGAAAGGAAATATAAAAGGGTATTTGCAAGGAATATTATAATTGCAAGTAAAAAGTTATTTACGTTTGCAGCACTTGCAAGTATTGCGTAAATGAGTAAAAGTATGAGAGTTATTGCCGGCTTTATAAAGCGTGTCGGCGAAAAGTTTGCACGATCATTCTTTTGCATAAAACAGACCTGACCTTTCAGTAGAGTTTATTTATTCTTTATCCTTGAAGCTGTCGTAAATTTTGGCTGCAAGAGCCATTTTTAATGTATACGATGTGCCGCAGAAGGCAAGATAGACGATAATGATCTGAAACATGCCCGTTAAAAGCGAAGCGGCAAAAACAAATATAGTAAAAGCGGGGCTTGCGTGTTCAACTTTGAATTTTATGTTTACCAAGTAGTAAATACCGGAAAAAACAAAAACAGGTGACAAAATAGTGGATAAATTAGTCGGAAGATATGTGTAAAAATGAATATCAGACTGACCTGTACCGAAAAAGGCAGAGAATATGATGCTGATTACGAAGACCCACGCGCTTACATGCGAGGGCTTGATGTCAAACATAGTTTTCCCCTTGTAGATTTCGGTATCACGGACAACACGCGACAACGCAATCGTCGCAAAATAAGAAATGCAGGCTGAAATAACGAAAGCTGATATAATACTGCCCGGAAGCAGTGCTTTTGCGTTAGTAATAAGTTCGGATGTGTTGTTTACTGCAAGTCCGGTTATTTCTGAGTATGTTGCAACTATCCTGTTAAGCATTTCATTAAGATTATTGTTAAGAACGCCAAGATACTCGGAAAACGATAAAAATCCGTTTGCAAGTATCAAATCGGTTGCAACAAATACGACGCTAACTAAAACATACGCCGAGGATGAAACCAAAATAATATCAGAAGGACGGGCATTGTTTTTGAGAGAAATACCAATTGCCGCAGCTAAAATCACGTAGGAGGCCGATGTAAACGCCGCTGTATATGAATCCGTAAAACCGATAAATAACACCGGTATCAGGGAAAGGATAAGAGCAGAGTAGCCCATTCTTGCAAACAGTAAAGCAAGCGCACAGACCGATATAATGGTGAGTGTAAAGGAGATTAAGACAGAACTCATAGTTCTTGTCAGTACTAAAGCAATACAGCCGGCAACAAAGTATATGATTACACGAAGTATTGCATTGAAATCATATTTATCAGCAAATTTAAAGTTCATTAGCATACCTGTTACAAATAAATAAGACAATAATAGACAAATTAAAACAATTATACACTATATTACTATATATACGCAAAACCATTAGTGAATTTTTTGTAAATTTTTATCACAAGTCTCGTTTTAAGCAAAAAAAGACGCCCCTCGGCGTCTTTAATTTGCGTTATTACTTACTCTTTTTGTTGTTGATACCTGAGAAATCAAATATTCTGTAGTTTTTAACTCCCGAAGTATATCCAAACTGAGTGAGAGCAACAGAAGAAAGAACGGCAATTAAAAGTAAATATAACTTAAGAAGTTCAAAGTTAAAAGTTTCGACGTTGGCAAATGATATAACTGCAATATACATACCGTTAATAAGCCACGCTATCAGACCTGAAATTGCAGTAGTGTTAGCGGCCCACTGCAGTTCGAGGTGATTTGCAAGATAAAAGCAGGTTATTGAAATGAATAAAAGTAAGAAATTAACCGAGTTTGCGAACAAACCGAGATAAAAACCCTTGAATTTTGATTTTTTCATGCGTCCGCCGTCGATTTTAATCTTATCTCGTGCTCCGATATCCCAGGCGGCTGTGTATAAAAGGTAGAAATAGAAAAGAATTGAAATAATTCCGGTGACAAGCTTTAGAGTATCGTTTGAAAACGTGGCGGCAGAGAGAAGCAGACCGAATATAGTCATTGCTATCTGGTTTACCGCAAGCTTTACAATGTTATTAGAATTATCTTTTAAAAAAGTCAGCATATGTATGCTTAGTCCTTTCGGTGGAGAATTTTGCTTATAATTCATTTTAAACCAAAAAAGTGTATAATGCAATACGTTTAAAGTAAAGTTTACACTTTTATAACTTAATCAAAATGATAGTCGCAAGTGTAAAAGTTTGGTTTATGCTGTTGACTTTAATTTAAATGTGAATTATAATATGTATAAGATGTGATGAAGGAGGATTGCTTGTGGATAAAGGGTTAACTGATAAGCTTGACGGACTTCCTAAGCTTGTGCGTGAATACTGCATGAGTAAGCTTGTAATTGAGAATCGTTCACCGAAAACAGTTTCCGAATATGCACTTGATCTTTCAACATTCTTTAAATATATGCGTGTGCATAAGGAAGCCTTAAGCATAGATCTTTCTGACAATAAGGCGCTTGCGGAGGTTGATATCAGTTTTATAGATATAAACTTTATAAATTCGGTAACAACACTCGATATATATGAGTTTCTCATATATACGCAGAGTATGAGAGG
Source organism: Eubacteriales bacterium (assembly GCA_045590315.1). Taxonomy (GTDB): domain Bacteria; phylum Bacillota; class Clostridia; order Oscillospirales; family CAG-272; genus UBA4717. The sequence continues at coordinate 955 of JAZNQU010000076.1, read as the reverse complement.
GAATGCCTGGGCATCAAGGGCACGGAAGCTTTCGGCAATAAAGAATTTTTACAGATACATAACTGTTAAAATGCACTTAAGCGAGCACAATCCCGCACGCGATATCGAAAGCCCTAAAGCAAAAAAATCCCTGCCGAAATTTCTTACTCTTGAAGAAGCACAGACGCTTTTGAATACGATAGCGGAGGATACAGAGTCCAAAACTCTCGACCGTGATTATGCGATAGTAACCCTTTTTCTTAACTGCGGAATGCGTTTGTCTGAGCTTGTTGGAATAAACTTATCTGATATAAGCGCCGATAAAACTAATTTAAGAGTTGTCGGAAAGGGTGCAAAAGAGCGAGTCATATACTTAAACGATGCCTGCAGAGCAGTTATAGATTCGTATTTGACGGTCCGCTCGGCAATGGAAGGAATAATAGATAAGAACGCTCTCTTTTTGAGTGGCAGAGGAGTCCGGATCAGCGTAAAAACCGTGCAATGGATGGTGTATAAATACTTAAAGCTTGCGGGCTTTGAAAACAAAAAGCTTTCTGTGCATAAACTCAGACACACTGCCGCAACGCTGATGTACCGCACAGGAAAAGTTGACGTCAGAGTGCTCAAAGACATACTCGGTCACGAACAGCTTAATACAACCCAGATATATACACACGTAAGTGACGAATCAATGCGTGATGCAATTGATGCTAACCCGATTTCCGCTATGCGTAAATCGTAATACCTCAAAATATAACAACATATCACTGTGTTAAAAGATTTAAGTTGTACAAAACAATGAAATTGAATATTTTTGCAAAAACTATTGCATAAGCGCCGCTTTTATGCTATAATTGTTGCATAATGTTACATATCAACTCATAATTATTCATATGGAGGCGAATGAAATGAATAAGGAAAACATAAAAAAGGTAGTACTTGCATACTCGGGAGGACTTGATACGTCAATTATCAT
>JAZNQU010000075.1:0-9565 GCA_045590315.1 Eubacteriales bacterium | reverse complement strand
CGACTATTCCGTTAGCGCTGCGGTCAATATGCGCCGGATAAACGAGCGCGTTATACGAGCAAGCAAGCTCATACGCAGACTCGAGCGAGAGCGCGGTTGCTATCGGAAGAAAATCTTCTTCCTCGCCGGTCACTTCGTCGTTTTCATCAAGATAAAGCTGATGTCCGAAAATATCAACGCGGTTTGGAAAGGGTGTGCGATACTCTTTTACCTTATCGGAAAAAGCAAGCGCATCTTCAAGAAACTCAAACAGACAAACAATATGTATGTCCTCGCTTGTGGTAAGCTCCATTCCCGCAATACCGATAAGTCCGTTTGCCGACGCCGCTTTTAAGAAGCTTTCACAGTTACCACAGGTATTATGGTCTGTAAGTGCAACTATCTGAAGCCCTTTAAGTGCCGCCATTCCGCATATGTTTGCGGGTGTCATATCGTCGTCGCCGCAAGGCGACAGGCAGGAATGAATGTGCAGATCGTAGTAATATTTGTTCATTTCAAAGAATCCTTGAAAGCTTTGCGCAAAGCTCATAGGTTGTAAGGCCCGAGGAAAGAACGTTTATTTCCTTCTCTTTTGCCGCGTCTATAAATCCCGGATCGGGCTCTGCCGACTCGGACAGGATAACGCATGACAGATCAAGAAGGGAGGCAACCGCAAGAACGTTTATGTTTGACATAATAGTAACCAGAGCATTTGAGTTTTCCGCATGCCCCATCACCCAGCTCAAGAGGTCTCCGGCATATACACCGTCTACTTCTCTTTCACCGTCTGCAAGATTTAACACCTTGAGTCCAAGGCTTTCACAAACAGCGTTTACCGTCATTTCCGTATAATCCTTTCACTATGCTTTCAAGTCTGAGTTTACTCTTTCGTATCTGCCTTGCGTGTTAAAAAGACGCAGTGTTCAAGACAAGCGTTCTTTTTAATAACATCCTCGGCGAATGCCCGACAAGTAGGTGAGCCGCAAGCTCCGCAGTCATATCCCGGAAGCTCTTTTTCAAGCCCGACTATCTCTTTCATCAGGTTCATTGCCGTTTTTCTGTCAGAATCAAGTCTGGATACAGGCTCGTATTCGGGCTGTCTGTATTCATACTTTTTGGGTATATCCTTCACATCATCAAGTGAAGGCCTGTTCTGCATAACGGGCAGATATCTTTTGATATTCTGTATCTTCACTTTTGTAAGATACGGGTTGCCGACGTTCATTACTCCGCCCACGCAGCCTGAGCTGCACGCGTTGAGCTCTATGTAATCAAGAAACGGAAAGCTTCCCGTTTCAAGCTCGTCAAGCACCTTGATAATGTTTTCGATACCGTCTGCGGCAAGATAACGGTCATTAAGAAGCGCTGACGCTTCTCCTCCGCTGACCGCCCAGCTCATTCCGACCATACCCGTTTTGGATATTGGTGCGGGCGAGTCAACCTTGCCCATTGCGCTTATCAGTTCAAAATACACTTCATTTACGGCTACAACGTAGTCAACGTGACTTTCGTATCCGGCAAAATCGTTTTTGACCGAGCTTATTTTTGCAGGGCAGGGTGAGATGAACACCGTTACGATATCTTCTTTTTTAAGTTCGGGATACTTTGCCATCGCTTCTTCGCGTGCCTTTTCGGCGGCGATCTCCATCGGCGGCATTATCGGCACAAGATTGTCGCAAAGGTAGGGAAACCTGAGCGCGATCAGTCTTGTAACAACAGGACACGCCGAGCTGATTACCGGCCGTCTTATATCATCCCTTTTCAAATATTGTCTGGTATACTCGGTAACAAGCTCTGCCGAGCGGGCAACCTCGTATACGTGATTGAAGCCGATCTTCAGAAGTCCCTCTAAAATATAATCGGCATCATCAAGATTTTCAAACTGTCCGTAAAGGGACGGCGGCGGAAGCGCAATTACAAATTTTTTGCCAAACGGCAGATCACAAAGCTTATCGGCAACAGCACGCTTAGCTTTGTGCGGACACTGCCTTATACATTCGCCGCAATCTATGCAGCGTTCGGAGTCGATAACCGCGTGCCCGTTCCGTATGCGTATCGCCTCGGTCGGACATCGTTTCAAGCAGGTTATGCAGCCCCGGCACTTATCATAGTCGAGAGCAACAGAATGCTTGTAGGGGGCCATTCAATCACCTCAAATATTTACTGACATTGTAATTTTAGTTCCTTTTCCGACTTCACTGTCTATGTCAAGCTCATCCGTATATCTCTTTATGTTGGGAAGTCCCATTCCGGCGCCGAATCCGAGCGAACGGATATTATCGGGTGCGGTGGAATATCCCTCTCTCATAGCAAGCTCTATATCTGCAATACCCGGACCGTGGTCGGTCATTACAAGAGTTATTTTATCATCGGTTATAAACAGATCTGCTTCGCCGCCTCCGGCGTGAATAACCATGTTTATTTCCGCTTCATACATCGCTATGGATACACGTCTTATAGCTTCGGTATCTATTCCTATACGTCTGAGAATCTTTTTTACCTGTACGGAAGCCTCTCCCGCAGAAGTAAAATCGTTACCGTCCACGTCAAAGTGGAAAGTGAGTGGTGAAGCGTTATCCATGAACTTACACCTCCTGCGGCATAAGTCCGCCCGAATAAAGTCTTCCGCAAGCTTCAAACATACGCATAGACGTTGCAAGTACTACTATTCCCGCGTCTGATGCAAGCTCTATCATTTCCTGCGAGGGCATCTTATTACGTACAAAAACGATACAGCGCATATCCATCATTTCAGCTGTTCTTATTACCTGCGGATTTACAAGTCCTGTCAGAAGAACTGCCTGATTTTTTACATATGCAAGGACATCGCTCATCATATCGCTTCCGCACGCGGAATGCACTTCGTGGTCTATAAGCTCTTCGCAACAAAGCACGCGCGCGTCAAGCAAAGACGCAATTTCGGACATTTTCATATGAATCTCCATGCCGGTTATGCCGGCTGATTAAAATCACTTAAGTTTTGCTTAGTCTATGTAAGGCGCAAGGATCTTTTCTACGTCAGCTGTTACGAGTCTGCCGTATACTTCGTCGTTGATTGTAAGTACGGGAGCAAGTCCGCACGCGCCGATGCAACGTGTTGCATCAATGCTGTACTTTCCGTCAGGGCTTGTTTCGCCAACGCCAACCTTGAGCTTTTCGGAAATCTTTTCGAGTATGTCACCCGAGCCCTTAACGTAGCAAGCTGTTCCGAGACATACCGCAACGGCAACCTTGCCCTTGGGGTTGAGCACGAACTGGGAATAGAAGGTTGCTACTCCGTAAACTTCAGCAAGAGAAACGTCCATTGCCAAAGCTATGTGCTTCTGTACTTCGATAGGGAGATATCCATAGATATTCTGCGCGCCCTGAAGTATGGGCATAAGCGCACCCTTTTCATCCTTGTGCTTTGCAATAAGAGCGTCGAGCTTGGCTTCCTGCTCCTTTGTTCCTGCAAAAGCAACCGTGGTCAAATTCTTTTTCATTGAATCTGGTCCTCCTGATATTATTTATGAAATATTCGTCCGGGCAGAGTATGGATTGTTAAATTTTTAGCAAACAAGTCGCATTTTCAGCCCATAGACGCATTCGCTATTTCATTATACTACATATTAAAAAAAAAATCTATAGTTTTTGCGAACTTTTTTCTGTATTTTCAGCTTTTTTATTACTTTTTTTACAAAAAATCATTTTTATTCTGACAAACAGGCGCTCAAGCGACTCAAAAAACGCAAGTTTTATTATAAATGCTCGTCCGAATTATATGCAAAACTCTCTCAAAATAACACAGGGACCGCGTTTTTCGCAGTCCCTGCCTTTTTATTTAACAAAATCAAATTCAAAATCGTATATCGAAACGGTATCGCCGTCCTTTACCCCTGCTTCTTCAAGCTGTTCTATAAGTCCGCTTGATTTGAGTACGCGCTGGAAGTATGACAGGCTTTCTCTGTCGTCAAAGTTAATCGAGCCCATAAAGTTATAAAGCCAGTCGCCTTCAACGTAGCAAACGCCGTCTTCAAAGCGTATGTCAACGCTTCGATCTTTCGTGTCGACTACCTCTTCTTCGACGTATTCTGTTTCATAGTATTCGATAGGCGGCAGCGTTTCAAGCTTTTTCGATGCAGTATGAACAAGCATATCTATGTTTTCTCTTGTTGCCGCCGACACGTAGATAAGCTCTGCGCCGAGCTCTTCTTTGACGTACTTTTCAAACGCCTCTACGTCAACTGCCTCTCTGTCAAGCGCATCGCACTTGTTTGCCGCGATTATCTGAGGTCTTGACGCAAGCTTTTCGCTGTATCCGGCAAGCTCTGCGTTGATCTTCTTTATATCTTCAACAGGATCACGTCCTTCGCTTCCCGATATGTCTACGACGTGGATTATCAGGCGGCATCTGTCTACGTGCCTGAGAAAATCGTGTCCGAGACCTGCGCCCTCGCTTGCACCTTCAATAAGTCCGGGAATATCGGCGCATACAAAGCCGTGTCCCTCTCCTGCGCGCACAACTCCGAGTACGGGCGAGAGTGTTGTAAAGTGATAGTTTGCAATCTTCGGTTTTGCCGAAGATATCATCGAAAGTATAGAGGACTTTCCTACGTTAGGGAAGCCGACAAGTCCGACGTCGGCAAGCATTTTAAGCTCAAGTATAACTTCTTTTTCCTCGCCTCTCGTACCGTTTTTGGCAAAGCGCGGTATCTGTCTTGTAGGAGTTGCAAAGCGTCTGTTTCCCCATCCGCCGCGGCCACCCTTGCATATAACGGCAGGTCCGCACTCTGACATATCCTTTATGACCTTGCCGCTTTCGGCGTCCTTGATAACCGTTCCTGCCGGCACCTTTATGATAAGGTCATCGGCTGTAGCTCCGTGGAATTTTGCCGGCATACCGTCGCCGCCGTTTTTCGCAACGAACTTCCTGTGATAACGGAAGTCAATAAGCGTATTCGTTCCCTCGTCTATAACGAAAACGATATTCCCGCCGTTTCCGCCGTCGCCGCCGTCAGGACCGCCGCGCGCAACGTATTTTTCTCTGTGGAAGGAAACGCAGCCGTTACCGCCGTCGCCTGCCTTTATATAAATTTTGACGTTATCTACAAACATTTTGATGTCCTTTCTGTCAACCAAGCATCGCCATAAGACCTGCTTCGTCTATAACCGTAACTCCAAGCTCGTTTGCGCGCTCAAGCTTGCTTCCTGCTTCTTCTCCCGCAACAACGTAGTCGGTCTTCTTTGACACCGAGCCCGAGACCTTTCCGCCGTGAGACGTTATAAGCGCCGAGGCTTCAGAACGGCTCATTGTCGGGAGCGTTCCCGTAAGAACAAAGGTTTTTCCTGCAAAACGGTCGTCAAGACGCGTCGTTTTATCCGAGCACACAACTCCGCTTGCTTTGAGAGAGTCTATCGTCTCACGAGTCTGCGGATGTGAGAAGAAGTCTACGATATATTCCGCCGTAACAAGTCCTATATCGGAAAGTGCGCAAAGATCTTCAATCGTTGCTTCAAAAAGCTTTTCTATATCGCCGAAATGCTCGGCGATATTCGCCGCCGTTTTTTCGCCTGTCTGTCTTATTCCAAGCGCGTAGATGAGTCTTGCAAGCCCGCTTTCTTTTGATTTTTCGATTGCAGCAATGAGCTTTTCGGCACTTGTCTTGCCCATTCTTTCAAGGTTTTCAAGATCCTCTGCGCAAATCTTGTATATATCGGCAGGTCCTCTTACCAGTCCTGCATCTATAATAAGCTTTACAACGGCAGGTCCCATTTTGTCTATATTCATTGCGTCCTTTGACGCAAAATGGGTAAGCGTTCTCTCAAGCTGAGCAGGGCATCCGCCGTTGGTACAATAGTAAGCAGCTCCTCCCTCATAGTTTATGATAGGCTCGCCGCAAGACGGGCATTTTTTCGGCATATTGAAGTCTTTTTCGCTACCGTCACGCTTGTCTTCGAGCGCCTTTACTATCTCGGGGATTATATCTCCTGCTTTCCGCACTACGACCGTGTCGCCGATTTTTATATGTCTCTCTCTTATAAAATCAAGATTATGGAGAGTTGCACGGCTGACACTCGTACCCGCAAGTCTGACAGGTGAAAGCACGGCATTCGGTGTAAGCACTCCCGTACGTCCGACCTGTATTATAATATCAAGAAGCTTCGTTTCTTTTTCTTCAGGCGGGAATTTATAAGCAACCGCCCACTTGGGAGTGTTTGTGTTTTCGCCGATCTCACGCCTTGCGGCAAGAGAATTCACCTTTATTACCATTCCGTCTATATCAAAGGGCAGGGTGGGGCGAAGACGGCCTATTTCCTCTATTCTCTCGATTATTTCTTCATACGTGTGAAGAACTCTCGTTTCGGGTATTACGTTGAAGCCAAGCTCCTTCATATAATCGAGCGTTTCGCTGTGAAGGTTAAACTCCCGGCTTCCTGCCTGGTAGTTGAAAACGAAAATATCAAGTCCGCGCGAAGCGGTTACTTTCGGGTCAAGCTGTCTGAGCGAGCCTGCCGCCGCGTTTCTCGGGTTGGCAAAAAGTGTCTCGCCCTCATATTCGCGCTTTTCGTTGAGTCTTTCAAAAGCGCGTCTTGGCATATAGACTTCACCGCGCACCTCGGCGTATTCGACTGCCTCATCAAGCTTCATCGGGATATTCGGTATCGTTCTTAAATTTTCGGTTATGTTTTCGCCGACCTTGCCGTCGCCGCGCGTTGCTCCGCGCTCGAAAACGCCGTTTCTGTATACAAGCGAGACTGAAAGTCCGTCTATCTTACATTCAACGCTGTAGCCGGCTTTTCCCGCCTCGGCATCAACGCGGTCGATAAATGCTTTTATCTCATCGTAATTGAATACGTCCGAAAGGCTGTTAAGCGGCACGTTGTGCTCTGCTTTTTCAAATCCCTCAAGCAGACCGCCGCCAACCTTTTTCGTGGGTGAATCAGGGTCGTCAAATTCGGGAAATTCATTTTCAAGAGCGATAAGCTCGTAATATAAGCGGTCATACTCATAGTCGGGTATCTCGGGAGCGTCGAATTCGTGATATCGCTTTGAGTGATACCTTATCTTTTCGCGAAGCTCTGTAATTTTTTCCTTTGCTTCATGAGCGCTCAGACTATTCATTTTACTTTTATCCTTTCGGCTTCTTTATCATAAAGCGCTTCAAGCTGACGCGTCATCGCCGCTGCGGTAAAGCGCTCTTCATACACGCGCTTTGCCCCCTCGCTCAAGGTGTTAAGAAGCTCTCTGTCAGATTCGATTTTTAATATAGCATCCGCAAGTGCCGCCTCGTCACGCTTTGGCACAAGCATACCGTTTACACCCTCTGTGATAACCGACGGATTTCCGCCGAAGTGCGACGCAAGAGTCGGCACACCAAGGCTCATTGCTTCGGCTATAGCAAGGCTTGATGCCTCAGTTCCCCAAGAGCAGTTAACGTTCAAGTCGGTGATGTTTATATACGGCGCAACGTCGCTTACAAAGCCCGTGAATTTCACGCTCTTTTCAAGTCCGCATCTGCAGGTAAGCTCTTTAAGCTCGTCTTCAAGCGTACCCGTACCGACTATAAGAAACTTTATATTATCCTTTTTTTCGCTTATGATTTTTGCAGCTTTTATAAAATAATCGTGGCCCTTAACGTCCTCAAGTCTTGCGGAAATCGTGCAGACAAAATCGTCGGCGGCAAAGCCAAGCGACTCTCTCTTCGTAAGCTTTTCGCCCTCGGAAAGCTTACGAAGTCCCTCGACTCCGTTCATAATAACGGTGATTTTCTTCGGGTCAACGCCCGTATCGGTCAGGTTTTTCGCCGCCGCATCGACAACAGCGACGATAGCCGTTGACAGGGTGTTGTTCACAAGGCCGCTTATCTGCTTTCGCGGAAACCTTGTGGCAGAAAGGGGCAAGTCAAAAGCGCAGTGGCGCGTATATATACGCGATTTTACTTTTGCAAAATATGCCGCAAGCTTTGCGCTGAGCGAGGAATGCGTGTGTACGATATCAGGCTTTAATTCGCTGATGATTTTATAAAGCTCACGCACAGCCGGCAATTCAAAGGATTCGTCGCGACCGTATTTTGTCGTAATCGGCTCGTATCCTGCTTTTTTAATTTCGTCAATAAGCAGACTGCCCTCGGGAAGCGCAACGTGCACGTCGTATTTGGTGCGGTCAAAATTTTTAAGATAGTGCACAAGCACTCTGCCGGCGCCGCCTATATTTGTATCGGTAATTACGTTAAGTACCTTTATCATAGCTTTTCCTCAAACGAAATTTATTTGCGCGAAAAGAGCGCGCTTGCTTTGTCTGTAAGATATTTTACTTCTTCAACTCTCAAAGCCACAGCGCTTATGAAGTATACGACAACACCTGCAAAAACGCCGAGCGCAAGCTTTGTTATATTGCCGCTTACAAGTGAAGTTACATAATAAACGGCAACACCCATAACAGCCGAGCAAAGCGCCATTTTTACAAGCTCTGCCGCATCCCGGCGGGTAAACAAGACTTTATCACGGCGCAAAAGCGCAAGGTAGTTAAAAATACATCCTGCCGCAACGGCTATACCCGAAGCAAGAGCTATTGTGCCAACCTGCAGATGCTTTGCAAGGAAAAATACTATAGCAAAATTTACGCCCATAGCGCAGATCGATGCGTACATCGGAACCTTAAACTCCTTGCGTGCAAAGAAGGCTTTTGTTAAAACCTCGTTTGCCGCGGCAAATATCATTCCGACTGTGTAAAATCCGAGCGCCTCTGAGGTCATCGCAACGTCCGAAGAGTTAAACTCGCCGCGCTCGTAAATAAGCGACACCAGCGGCTTTGCAAGTATCATAAGGCCGACTGTTATCGGCATTATAACGAGCATAAGTATCCTGATTGAAGAGAGCATAAGCTTGTTTGCTTCTTTTTTCTCCCCGCCTGCCGCCGCTTTCGATATATACGGGAAAAGCAGATTTGTGGCAACGTACGAGAAAACGCCTATGATGATAGTGTAAAACCTGTTGGCATATCCGAGAGCCGTTACCGCTCGCCCCTCTTCTATTGCGGATGCAAAGCGCGTGTTTATAAGCGCGCACACGGGGCCTGTCCAGGTTCCGAGAAGTATCGGAAACGCGCCCTTCGCCGCCTCTTTTATGTAAGGTGAAGAGAAGTTTATGCGCACACGGTATCTGTATCCGAGAGAATTAAGTCTCGGTATTTGAACAAACGCCTGCATAAGCCAGCCAAAAAGCATTGAAACCGACAGTCCCACAACACCGAAAACCTTGTCAAGTGTGAACAGATATATTACCATAACACCGTTTGAAACAAGGCTTATTATCGCAGGTATTCTGAATTCTCCGAGAGATAACAGCACGCCTACAAAAGCAAAGGCAAGTCCCGTAAAAATTATCATCGGGAACATTATCCGCGTAAGGTCTGTCGCCATAAGCTTTGCATCTTCCGGCGCGTCGGGTATCAGAAATTCCACAAGGGGTGCGGCAAAAAGCACCCCCAAAAGAGCTATAACGAGCGTTATTATCAAGATCAGCGTAACGTAGTGGTCTGCAAATTCAAAAGCCTTTTCTCTTCCTTCTTTCACAAGAAGCTCGTTGAAAATAGGGATAAAAGCCG
>JAZNQU010000074.1:0-9259 GCA_045590315.1 Eubacteriales bacterium | reverse complement strand
GAGGGGCGCTTTTTATAAAAAGCACCCCTCCCACAGGAAAAAAACTACTACAATATAATACAAATAAGGCCGCCGCTGCCTTCGTTAATGATTCTGCCGAGTGTTTCGGAGAGTTTATCGCGGGCGTCATCGGGCATATTTTCAAGTTTTGAATGAAGACCGTCGTTGACAAGCTCGTACAGTGTACGTCCGAACATATTGGACTGCCATATTTTAGACGGGTTTTCTTCAAATTCAGCGAGCAGATACTTAACTAAGTCTTCAGACTGCTGTTCTGTTCCCACAACAGGTGAAATTTCGGTTTCGATACCTGCCTTTATCATATGTATACTCGGTGCGCTTGCACGCAGCTTGACTCCATAGCCGCCGGGCTGCTTCACTATTTCGGGCTCTTCGAGCTTTAAGTCGGCAACTTCGGGCATAACGATACCGTAGCCGTGTGTTTCTGCACATTCGAGCGCTTCGGCTATACGGTCATATTTCTTTTTTGTCTCAGCAAGCAAAGCGAGTGTGCGGATCATTTCTTCCTCGCTTGAAATATCAAGATTTGTCATCTCACTTATAGTCTTATAATAAAGACCATCGTCAAGCTCAACGCTTACACGTGCCGTTCCGCACCCAAGCTCAACCTCGCAAATACTCATAGAGCTGACGTTCACACAGGTGTCTGCATCGTCAAATAAATGAGTAAGGTCGCTTATTTTCTGAGCCTTGTTTGCTTTTGAGTATACGTATTCACGCACAGACCGGCGAATATCGTGATCGCAGTCGAGCGCACGTGTCCACGACGGCATCTCTATGCTTATTTCTTTTATCGGAAATTCAGAGAGGGTAAGTGAAAGTATAGCTCTGATGTCATCCCCGTCAAGCTCGGAGCAGTTTACGAGCGCAACAGGGGCAAGATAGTTGTTTTCAAGCTCTTGTGCAAGAGCAACAGATTCGGGATCTTGGGGATGAGCAGAGTTCAAGATGATTACAAATGGCAGCTTCTGCGCTTTCATTTCGGCGATAACACGCTTTTCGGCATCGACATAACTGTCTCTGCCTATATCGGTAATACTTCCGTCGGTTGTAACTACCATACCAAGAGTCGAGTGTTCCTTTATTACCTTGCGCGTGCCAAGCTCTGCCGCTTCTTCAAAGGGCATAGGCGAATCCGACCACGGAGTATGTACCATACGTGGCTGGCCTTCTTCAACAAGGCCCATAACATCGGGCACGATATACCCGACGCAGTCGATCATCTTGACGTTCATTGAAACGTTGTTATCAAGCGTAATGCGCACAGGCTCGTCTGGCACGAATTTCGGCTCGGTAGTCATAACCGTTCTTCCTTGCGCGCTCTGAGGCATTTCGTCCGTTGCACGCAGACGTGTGTTTGGATCGGCGATGTTCGGCAGCACGAGCGACTCCATAAACTTTTTTATAAACGTGCTTTTACCCGTGCGTACAGGTCCGACCACGCCTATATAAATGTTGCCGCCGCACCTTTCGGCGATGTCGCTGTATATTCCTGACATTGATTTTTCCTCCTGCGTAATATCTTTACTTCTACATTATGCGCACATACACACGATTATGACAGCCGTAAATCAAATGCCGCTATAAGAAAGCGTGCTTATTTGAAAAATGCAGAAATTGTCACAAACCTATTGACAAGTGCATAGGTATGGTATATAATAGACATCTGAATGTTTGTTCATATGTTCATATATTGAAGTAAAAGGAGAAGCTTAATGGAAGAGAACCGTAATATGAGCGATGCGGGAAGATTGTCGGAGTTGTATAAAGTTTTCGGCGATGAAACGCGCGTGAAAATAATGATATCTCTTGCAGAGGGAGAGAAGTGTGTAAGCGATATTGCTTCTGCAACGGGCGTGAGCCAGTCGGCGGTGTCTCATCAGCTGAAAATTTTAAAATATTCAAATCTTGTAAACGGCAAACGTGACGGCAGACTTGTCACTTATGCGCTTGCAGATGACCATGTACGAACGATTATAAATATGGGAATTGACCATATACACGAATGACTTGTTAAGGAGAATTATTATGAAATACAATTTTAAAGTTGAAGATTTGGACTGCGCTCACTGTGCAGGGAAAATAGAAGCTGAAATATCAAAGCTTGACGGAGTTGAAAAGGCAAACGTAAATTATCTGAGCGAAAAAATAAGCGTTACAGGCGACGTTGATGCTGATATGCTGTTTGAAAAAATCAAAGAGATCGTAGCACGGATCGAACCTGATTGCCGTGTATCGAAGTAAAAACGAGAGGTATACATATGGAAAAGATAAAAAATATTTTTTACTCTCTTGTTGAACTCTTAAACTCCAACAAGCTTACACTTTCGCAAAAAAACACTCTTTATAAAATCGCGGCATCGGCGCTTTTGTTCGTTGTTGCACTCTTTTTGGGCAGAGTTTGGATTGCTCAGCTTATAGTATGCCTTGCATCATACGTTATCTGCGCTTATGACGTTATACTTACAGCTGTCAAACGCGCACGTCGCGGAAACTTTTTTGAAGAGCATATGCTCATGAGCGTCGCTTCTATAGGAGCGTTTGCTCTCGGCGAATTTACCGAGGGATGTGCTGTTATGATACTTTATCAGATAGGCGAGCTTTTCCAGTCTGTCGCAGTCACCCGCTCGCGCCGTTCGATCAAGGCTATGATGGAGCTCAGACCGGATACGGCACATAAAATAGTTACAGGCGAAGTGGTTGATGTTGATACAAGTGCTCTTGCAGTTGGCGACATCGTACTCGTCAGACCCGGTGAGCGCGTACCTGTAGACGGTATAGTTATAGACGGCGTACTCGAAGCAGACGCGTCGGCAATTACCGGCGAAAGCCTGCCTGTTACGGTGTTTGAAAACGGAGAGGCTGTCAGCGGATACATAAACCTCACAAACGTTGTCCGTATACGCGCAACTTCATCTGATGCTGACTCTACCGTGTCGCGCATACTTAAAATTGTTGAAGAGCAGAATGAAAACAAGTCCGAAAACGAGCGTCTTGTAACAAAATTTGCAAAATATTACACTCCTGCGGTATTCGGACTGACTCTTATAATCGGAATAATAGTGCCGCTTATCTGGGGAGATTTCAGACTCTGGATATACCGCGCGCTTTCACTTCTTGTAATTTCATGCCCGTGTGCACTTGTGATTTCAGTGCCGCTTACATATTTCGGAGGTATTGGCGGTGCATCATCGCTTGGTATACTCGTTAAGGGCGGAAGTGTTATAGATACCCTTGCAAAATGCGATACGCTCATACTCGACAAAACGGGTACACTTACAACGGGTAAGCTTTATATAACGGGCGTTCACCCCTGCGGTGGCGCAAATGAACAGATACTTCTTACCGTCGCTGCTATAAGCGAGGGTGAATCCAATCATCCGCTTGCGAAGGCTGTGACTGAATATGCTGTAACAGCGGGTATTGAGCGACGTGAATGCGAAAGGTTCACAGAACTTCCCGGTCGCGGTACGGCAGCACTTCTTGACGGACATATGTTTATAGCAGGGGAAGCAAGCTTACTTTATGATCTTGGCGTAGAAGCCGATATTGAAGAGAACCTGAGCGAAAAGCGTGTACACTTTGCGCTTGATAAAAAATACGTTGGATACATCGCTTTGAGCGACAGAATCAAACCTGATGCCGATACAGCGGTTGTTGCCGCACGTGAAGCAGGAATTGCGCGCGTCGGTATGTTCAGCGGAGACCGCCGTGCCATTGCCGAAGAGGTTGCAAGCAGGCTGGGGCTTGATATATGCAAGTCTGAGCTTAAGCCGGAAGATAAGCTTACTCTTGTACGTGAACTTAAAGAGTCTGGCGCAACAGTCCTCTTTGCAGGAGACGGTATCAACGACGCACCTACACTCACCGAAGCCGACGTAGGCGTTGCAATGGGCGATATCGGCTCGGATGCGGCGCTTGAAGCTGCGGACGTGGTAATAATGGACGGTGAGCTTGATAAGCTCGCACAGGCAATTAACGCGGCAAAGTATACGGTGCGCGTGGTCAAGCAGAATATAGCACTGACAACTGGAATAAAGCTTGCAGTGCTTGTGCTTGCAATTTGCGGACTCACAAATATGCCTGCGGCAATATTTGCCGACGTAGGCGTCGCAGTGCTTGCGATACTCAACTCAATGAGAACACTTAAACCTGAAATCTGATCCAAAAAGGGCGCACATTGTGCGTCCTTTTTGACTTCATCATTAACATTGTGTTGATCGGCGATTAAAAAACGTTCATAGAAAAATGTTAGTATTAAAATGCCGTAATTTAGGAATATTGTTCTAAATTCGGCGAATTTGAACAGGTTGTCGACAAGCTAAAGTAGAGTATCAGAACGCGCCACATAGAAAGATTTAAGGCAGGCGACTGTACTATAGAACTCGGATTTGTTCTTGCAGATTTACTTACAAATTTTGAACGTATTGCAGACCATTCATCGAATATTGCCGTAAGCGTTACAGATATTCAGAACAAAATTTATGACTCGCACGCATATCTTAATGAAGTCAAGTATCATTCCGATGACTTTAATACATTGTTTGAAAAATACGAAAAGAAGTACAGTATATAAGTTAAGCGGACTTATAATATTTAAAAAACTTTTAGAACTATTGACTTTCACGCGCGGATGTGTTATAATCACATCTGTAAAACTATTCTGTATCCGGAGGACACAAAGATGAAGCATATCAAGACATTAAAGACACGCAACCTTTGCGAAAGCGCTAAGAAGGGCGGTTGCGGCGAATGCCAGACTTCTTGTCAGTCTGCTTGCAAGACAAGCTGCGGTATCGCAAACCAGAAGTGCGAGAACAAGAAGAAGTAATTCTGCATGTCAAATAAGAATGCCGCCACTCGAGGCGGCATTCTTTGTGAATAGGAGAAAAAGATGATACATCAATATAAACTCGGCGGTTATAATATCGTAATTGACGTTGCTTCGGGCTCGGTTCACGTTGTGGACGACGCGGCTTATGATATAATCGCACGCTATGAGCATGAAAGTCGCGAAAACATACTTTCTGCCATGAATGAAAAATATGTCGGACTTGACGATGGCGAGGGCGGCAGAATCAGCGCTGATGATATTGCCGAATGCTATGAGCAGATAGAAGAGCTTAAAGAAAACGGGCAGCTCTTTGCACCTGATGAGTTTGCTCCTATGGCAGGCGAGCTGAAGGCGCGTACGTCAGGTGTTGTAAAGGCGCTTTGCCTGCATGTTTCGCACACGTGTAATCTAAACTGCGAGTATTGCTTTGCAAGTCAGGGTAAGTATCACGGAGAGCGTGCAGTTATGAGCTTCGAGGTAGGTAAGCGCGCACTTGATTTTCTGATAGAAAACTCAGGCAGCCGTACGAACCTTGAAGTCGACTTCTTCGGCGGCGAGCCGCTTATGAATTTTGACGTAGTGAAAGAGCTTGTGGCATACGCCAGAAGCATTGAGAAAAAACATAACAAAAACTTCCGTTTTACGCTGACTACAAACGGGGTACTTATTGATGACGATGTTATAGACTTTGCAAATAAAGAGATGAGCAACGTCGTTTTGTCGCTTGACGGGCGACGTGAAATACACGACCGCTACCGTGTGGACTTCGCGGGTAACGGAAGCTTTGATAAGATAGTTCCTAAATTCCAAAAGCTTGTCCGTGCACGCGAAGGTAAGAACTACTATATGCGCGGTACGTTTACCCATGCTAATCCCGATTTTCTTGAAGACATAAAAGTGATGCTTGAACTCGGCTTTGACGAGCTCAGTATGGAGCCTGTAGTTTCTGCACCGGGTGACCCTGCAGGGCTTACCGATGAAGATATGCCGATAGTCTTCAAGCAATATGAAGAGCTTGCAGAACTTATGCTTGAACGTCGCCGTGCAGGCAAGCCATTTACGTTCTATCACTATATGCTCGACTTGTCTGACGGCCCCTGTATTTATAAACGTATATCGGGCTGCGGTTCGGGAACGGAGTATATGGCTGTAACACCGTGGGGAGACCTTTATCCCTGCCACCAGTTTGTAGGCGAAGAAAAATTCAAGCTCGGTAACGTCCGGGATGGAGTTACAAATCACGATATTCAGAAGGAGTTTTGCGACTGCAACGTGTACGCACGTCCCGATTGCGCCGACTGTTGGGCAAAATTATATTGCTCGGGCGGATGTGCGGCAAATGCATATCATGCTACAGGCTCTGTCAAGGGCGTATACAAGAGTGGTTGCGAACTCTTCAAAAAGCGTATGGAATGTGCTATAATGCTTGCCGCTGTAAAAGAGCTTGAGGAAGAAGAATGAATACTCCGATCTGTGACTTTGTAAGCCGTTATGTTGAATCTGACGTACTCAGACTGCATATGCCCGGTCATAAGGGAAAAAACTTCCTTGGCGCAGAGAATCTTGATATTACCGAGATAGATGGTGCGGACAGCTTGTACGAAGCCTCTGGAATTATCAGAGAGAGCGAAAAGAACGCAAGCGGCCTTTTCGGCAGTGGCGATACGATATATTCAACAGAGGGCTCGTCTCAGTGTATCCGCGCAATGCTTTATATGGCACGGATATATGCATCATATAGCGGAAAACGTCCGCTTGTTGCCGCAGGACGAAATGCACACAAGACTTTTGTCACAGCCTGCGCGTTTCTTGACTTTGATGTGCTTTGGACTAACACAGAGTCTTATCTGAGTTGCAATATAGATCCAAAACTTCTTGAGCGTACGCTTATGCTAGCAGAGCAGATACCCGTGGCTTTATATGTGACTACCCCCGATTATCTTGGTAATATTTGTGACTTGAGAGCTCTGCGGAAAATATGCGATAAATACGGTATGCTTTTGCTTGTGGATAATGCTCATGGGGCATATCTCAACTTTTTGCCCGAAAACGCTCATCCGCTGGCGCTTGGAGCAGATATCTGCTGTGACTCTGCTCATAAAACGCTGCCTGTACTTACAGGAGGAGCATATTTACATATTGCAAAACGTGCACCGGCGGCGATAGCGGACTGTGCACGCGACGCAATGTCGGCTTTCGGCTCCACAAGCCCGTCATATTTAATACTTCAGTCACTTGATGCCTGCAATGCGTATCTTGAAAACGGTTATCGTGAAAAGCTTTTGCGTACTGTTGAAAAGATTGCTGATATGCGCTCACGCCTGACGGATAAAGGCTGGTGTTTTAAAGGCAACGAGCCGATGAAACTGACAATTGACTGCAAGAAGTGCGGTTATACGGGTAGTGAGCTTTGTGCGGCTTTGAAAATACATAATATAATACCGGAATTTGCTGATCCTGACTACCTTGTGTTGATGATTACTCCCGAAACGGGAGAAGACGGTATTGAAAAACTCGAAAAAACGTTGATGACTGTAGGCGTTTGTGTCCCGATCGAAGCTTTGCCTGTACGTATGAATATACCGGAACGCGTGATGACGATACGCAAAGCTATGCTTGCGCCGCGTGAGTACGTTGCGATAGAAGAGAGCGAAGGGCGGATACTCGCGGCCGCTAACGTCGGGTGTCCCCCCGCGGTACCGATAGTGGTCTGCGGCGAGAGAATAGAGCGCGATGCGATTGAATGCTTCAGGTATTACGGCATCGACAAATGTGCGGTAGTTATTGAATAAACGGACAAAGGCACCCTTGGTGGTGCCTTTACTATTTATTATAATATTGTGCTCACACTTGTAGGGACCGGCGTCCCCGACGGTCCGTGCAATGCCTGACCGCCTAAGCTACCCGCCAAATATAAAAAATATATAAACTTTTATAATAGTACTTGAAATAATTATAAAAAGGTGGTATACTTATTCTGTTAAAAGCACTTTGAAAAACAGCGTTTTTTCACACTTTTAAGAGCTGTGAAAGAAGGCCATACCAGCCGGGGACTTAGCGGAGCCTTGTACCTGCAATCCGCTCCAGCAGGGGTGGTATCCTTTTAAGAGGGTCGGATCTGTGTAGTCTGCACCGCAGAGTAAGGTGTTGACGGATGGGTCTTGCGCAATAGAAAGCCGTGAACCATGTGAGGTGGGGAACCAAGCAGCATTAAGCGGTCTTTTTCTATGTGCCGCAAGCACGCCTGTCCTGAGCCAAGCCTGCGGCGGCGTATGTAGGTGCGTCTCGAATTTAAGGTGTATGGTCTTCTTTTGCAGCTTTTTTATAGCTGTTTATTTCTAAACGGAGGAAATTATGAAAAAACTTTATTTGTCACAAACTGATAAAAAGCTTTGCGGAGTCTGCGGCGGTATAGCCGAATATTTTGAAATCGATTCAACCATCATCCGTCTTGCTTGGGTGTTGTTTACGCTTTTTGGCGCAGGTATCATTGCTTACATAGTTGCGGCTATCGTTATGCCCAAAGCCCCTCAGATATAAATACAAAAAGAGAAAAGGAAGTATAAACGTCTATGCACCAGGCTCTGTACAGAAAATGGAGACCGCGCGACTTTGACGACGTGTGCGGTCAGGATCACGTTACGTCGATACTTAAAAATGAAATAGAGACAGGTCGCATAAACCACGCTTAACTGTTTTGCGGAAGCAGGGGTACCGGAAAAACGAGCTGTGCGAAGATATTCGCAAAAGCCGTAAACTGTCTTGACTATAAAAACGGTCAGGTGTGCGGCAAGTGCGTTGCGTGTCAGAGTGCCGACGCAGGTAATGCCGCAGACATTATCGAAATGGACGCGGCGAGTAACAACGGTGTTGCCAATATACGTGATATACGCGACGAGGTAAATTACCTGCCGAGCGAATTAAAATACCGCGTTTATATTGTTGACGAGGTTCATATGCTTTCAATAAGCGCATTCAACGCACTTTTAAAAACGCTTGAAGAGCCTCCGTCGCACGTTATATTTATACTTGCAACAACAGAGCTTCAAAAGCTGCCGTCAACGATAATTTCAAGATGCCAGCGCTTTGATTTCAAACGTATAAGCTCGTCAGTTATTGCTGACAGACTTGAATATATAGCAAAAAACGAGGGCTTTGAGCTTGAGAGGGAGGCGGCGTTTTCTCTTGCCTCTATCGCACAGGGCGGTATGCGTGATGCGATAAGCCTGCTTGAACTTTGTGCAAACGGCGCAGACGGTAAAGCGGTTACTGAAGAAATTGTTTCGGAACTTGTGGGTACAGGAGACCGCGACGCGGTTGAAAAGACGGTACGCGCGATATCCGAGAGTGATTTTAAAAGCATATTTGAAATCACCTCAAAAATATATATGTCATCGCGTGATA
>JAZNQU010000073.1:0-4920 GCA_045590315.1 Eubacteriales bacterium | reverse complement strand
TCATATCCATGGGAGGCTGTGATGTTATGAAAATTAAAATCCCTGAGGGGATAGGTGAGCGGTTCGCATCCACAATCGGTGAGAACGTTTGAAACTCTTAATGCCTCTTTTTCATCAGGTACGATGATAAGCGGAGGGAGTGGACAGTCGCCCGAAAGGTCGTCAATAACTGCGGCGTAAAAGGATACGCGTGAGCCGTCGGTAAGACCGGTGACTGTTACAGGTCGCATCCGTTCAAACGTGAGTCGCTCTCTTGTCTTTAAAAATTCAGAATATTCACGTTCCGATTTTATATTATCGCAAATAAGTCTCATACTTGCCTTGCTTTCTTTAAAGGGGAGTTTAATTAAATTGTGCCATTGCCGAATCGATTTTGTTATCAAGTATCAATTCAAGAGCCTCTGCGGCATTTGTCAGAGCAGAGAAGAAACTTTCTCTGTCGTCCTTTGGGATTTCCGAAAGAACCCAATCGGCAAGATCGTAATCGGGGTGCGGCTTTGCGCCAACACCGATTTTAATGCGCGGGAAATTATCTGATGATAGATGACCGATTATGCTTTTGATACCGTTGTGACCGCCGGCGCTTCCTTTTTTACGGATTCGTATTTTTCCGGGGTCAAGAGAAATATCGTCAAATAACACGATTATATTCTCGCTCGGTATTTTATAAAACGCAGCAGCCTCACGAAGTGATTCGCCCGAATTATTCATAAATGTCTGCGGCTTTAAAAACAGCACTCGCTTTCCGGATATTACGGCTTCGCCGCACAGGGACTTGAATTTAAGCCTGTCTGTTTTGAACGAGTGCTTTTCGCAAATAACGTCAAGTGCCATAAATCCTGCGTTGTGGCGTGTGTGTGCGTATTTATCGCCCGGATTACCGAGCCCTGCAACTATATAGCTGACAGGCTCACGGGAAGAATCGGGCTTTTTTTGTATCATTTTAAATAGTTCAAAAATGTCTGCCATCAGTTTAAATCCGTTTCTTTTGTTTAGGGTAGGTAAAGCGACAAAAGAACTGTTACCGTCGCAGACAGATACAGTTCTTTTACGCAATCCTATTGAAATGTCGGGTTAAAACGCAATTAAATGCGTTCCTTAACCTTAGAGCTCTTGCCGACTCTGTTGCGGAGATAGTTGAGCTTCGCACGTCTAACCTTACCGATTCTCGTGGTCTCAATCTTTGCAATGTTCGGAGAGTGTACAGGGAAAGTCTTTTCAACACCGCAGCCGTAAGCAACACGTCTTACAGTGAATGTTTCGGAGATTCCGCCGCCGCGCTTAGCGATTACGGTACCTTCGAAGATCTGAATTCTTTCCTTAGCTTCCTTACCCTTGCCGGGTTCAACGATACGGATGTGTACCTTAACGTTGTTACCTACAACAATGTTTGGAAGTTCTGTCTTTAACTGCTCATTTGTAAAAGCCTTGATAAGATCCATTTTGGCTTCCTCCTTATAATCCGGACATTCGTGCAGAGCATTGCAGAGGACTGTCCTTACTGCGTACGGCACATGCGCGTACTGCTACAGTATAGCACACATTTTTCCAAATTGCAATAGTTTGCTCGAAAAAAATAAAAACTAATTAGAAATCAGGTTACAAATTAATTATATAGCTCTTGACAGAGGCGCATATATCTGTTATAATATTAAAAGCTGTGCCTGCATCTGTTTTGTCGTAATGACAGGGTGTATGCAGGGATAATTTGTCTGAGCAAGTCTGCAAAGACAGCGAAAGGATTGGTTGAAGATATGGAAAAAATCGAGATGGAAGCCATTGAGGTCAGCATCGTTGATATTCTGAAGATGCTGCTCAAAAGATGGTGGATAATACTTATTAGCTCCGTTCTTTGTGCGGTGGCACTGTATATGTACAGCACACTGCATATAACCCCTATGTATGGATTGACGGTTCAGTTTTACGTTGCGCCTGAATTTGGCAACTCACAAACTACAACCGCCGCAACAGCATACCAGACTTATACATACGCAAGAGAAGCACTTAAAACTTACATGGAACTTCTTGACAGCGGCGACTTCTTCGATAAGCTTGAAGAAAATCTTGAAGGAAAGTGCAGAGTCGATTACAGAGCAGGAAATCTGTCTTCCATGATTTCTTACAAGGAAGAATCGGATACAGACCTCTTTAATGCAACGATAGTTTCTGCATATCCGTCAGATGCGTATGCAGTAGCCGTTGAGCTTGCTGCTCTTGCTCCGGAGCGTATACACGAGATTAAGGGCTTTGATGCGCTGAAGGTTACAAACCAGCCTAAGTACGAGCGTGTTTCGCGCGTTAATAACGTAACAAGCAGAAACACATTTGTAGGAGCGCTTTTCGGCGCCATAGTATCTGCGCTCATATTGATAGTTATAAAGGTGTTTGACGTTCGCATATGCGATGAAAACGACCTTATAAAAATGTACGACGTGCCGATGCTAGGTGTTATACCGAACTTTGACGAAGTAATTAAGGATAACAAGAAATCAACTTACGGAGGTAGATACGGTGAAAGCAGCAAAAAATAAACCTCGTGTAATGAATACGGTTGACAGCACGACCAATTTCCAGATAACAGAAGCTTATAAGGCGTTCAGAACAAACGTGCAGTTTTCCGTTGCAGGATCCGAAAATCACTGCAAAAAGATTTCTATTACAAGCGCACATCCCCGTGAAGGCAAGACGATAACAACGATAAACCTTGCGGTAACTCTTGCGCAGACCGAAGCCCGGACACTTGTTATCGACTGCGATATGAGACGTCCGAGAGTACACAGATACTTTAATCTTGAAAGCCGTGTGGGCCTTTCAAACCTGCTTTCAGGTATGTGCAGTATAGAAGAAGCAATCAAAGAGACAAACAAGCCTAATCTTCAGATATTGCCCGCGGGTCTTATCCCGCCGAACCCGGCAGAGCTTATAGCAAGCGAATCAATGAAGAATCTGCTTGATAAGCTTGGCGAAGCTTATGATTACATTTTATTTGATACTCCTCCCGTAAACGTAGTATCGGATGCGCTTGCGCTTACATCTTACGTTGACGGTACTATAATCGTTGTTCGTTCCGCTTTCAGTACGCATCCGGAGACTAAAAAAGTTCTTACTCAGTTTGAATACGCAAATGCGCCTGTTCTCGGTTTTGTCTTAAACGACGTTGTAAACAGCAATACCAAGGGATATTCAAGAAAATACAGGTATTACAGTTACAAATAATATGACAGACATACATACTCACCTGTTACATGATATCGATGACGGCGCTGATAGCATCGAAACGAGTAAGAAAATGCTTGATAAAATGCGTGAGAGTGGGGTATCGACCGTGGTATGCACTCCGCATTTTGATTATACTAACATTTCGCCATCGGATTTTTTTGCAATGCGGAAAATCCGCATGGCACAACTGTTACCGTATGCACAAGAGTGCGGTATAAAGCTTTTGGAGGGCTGCGAGCTCAGACTCACGCCACGCGTATTGAACCTTGACAGTGTTTCAGACTTCTGTATCGAAAAAACTCGGAATGTTCTGATTGAAATGCCATTTTCAAAAGAATGGGACAAGCAATGCCTTGATATGTTGACTAATTTCATCGACTATTTCAACGTTCGTCCGATAATCGCACACGTTGAACGCTATCATGCGGTTATGAAAAACATAAAATTGGCGGAAAAGCTTGTTGATATGGGCGCGGTTTTGCAGCTTGATGCAGCAAGTTTGTTTGAGAAGCATTATGTAAAAATTGCAAAGAAGTTACTTAAATACGAGCTTATATCCGTTGTGGCATCAGATTGTCACAACACAAATTCAAGGCCGCCCGAGATACTCGAAGCGGCATATAATGAGATAGCTCAGACGTGCAAAAACGGCGCGGTTGACTACCTCAAAGATTTTGCTTACAATCTCTGCAATAGCTAAAAGAAAAATCTGACGCAACAGCGTCAGATTTTTTGCTTATTTCGTGTTTTTTATAAATTCATCAAGTATTAAAAGCTGCCTGTTTACAGACTCACGAGCAGGACCGCCTGTAACCTTTCTGCCGTTTACACAGGTATCAAGGTCGATTGCTTCGTAAACGTCGTTTTCAAACGTTTCACATATTTTTTTGTATTCATCAATAGCAAGCTCCTCGAGCGTCGTATCAAGTTCAATACATCTTGCAACGAGAGTGCCGACAGCCTTGTATGCGTCTCTGAAGGGAAGGCCCTTTTTAACAAGATAGTCTGCACAGTCGGTGGCGTTTATAAAGCCTTTGGCCGCCGAGCGTCTCATAATATCTGCTTTTACTGTCATTGTTGCAAACATTGATGTGAAAACGTTTACAGATAAAACGGTATTGTCAATTGCATCGAAAATAGCTTCTTTATCTTCCTGCATATCCTTGTTATAAGCAAGAGGAAGTCCCTTCATAAGAGTGAGAAGAGTAACAAGAGAACCGTATACACGTCCCGTCTTACCGCGAACAAGCTCGGCAACGTCGGGATTTTTCTTTTGCGGCATAATTGAAGAACCGGTTGAAAAAGCATCGTCAAGCTCGATAAATCCGAATTCGGATGAGCACCAGAGAATAATTTCTTCGGAGAAACGGCTCATATGCATCATAAGTATTGAGAGAGCACTTGCAAGCTCGATAACAAAGTCGCGGTCCGAAACACCGTCAATGCTGTTACGCGTAACAGCAGGGAAGCTTAAAAGCTCTGCAACCCTCTCTCTGTTTATCGGATATGTAGTAGAAGCAAGCGCGCCTGAACCGAGCGGCATCACGTTCATTCTGCGCTCTGCGTCAGAAAGTCGGTCGTAGTCACGGCGAAGCATTTCGGAATATGCGAGAATATAATGTGCAAAGGTAACCGGCTGAGCACGCTGAAGATGCGTATATCCTGCCATAACCGTGTCGATATTTTCATAAGCCTTATCGC
>JAZNQU010000072.1:0-4138 GCA_045590315.1 Eubacteriales bacterium | reverse complement strand
GGCCTCCGACTTAGCTCAACCTGGTTGAATCCGTCGAGAGTATGTGTGATACCGAGAGATTCGCCGGGAAGGTCGATGCCGGTCTTTGCCCTGTAGCCGAATGCTTCGAAGTATTTGTAAAACGTATCTCTTCCGATTCTTTCGGCAAGCATCATAAGAGTCGGGTTGCATGACTGTTGGAGACCGGTAACGAAGGTTACAGAGCCGTGTCCTGTACGCTTGTGGCAGTGAATAGCCGAGGAATAGCCGTCAACCTTGTAATAGCCGGGGCAGTAGAATGTATCGTTAAGCTTTACAGCCTTTTCTTCGAGTGCGATAGCGGAGGTTATTACCTTGAAGGTCGAGCCGGGCTCGTAGAGGTCGTTTACCGCCTTGTTGTTCCACATCTCATACAAAAGATTCATGTAAAGATTGCTGTATTCTTCCGAGTTTGTTGCGTATCCCGAATTATCAAGCTGTGCTTGGAATTCTTCGTTTAATATCTTGGGATTGTTGCAATCGAAGTCGGGATAAGTTGCCATAGCAAGAATTGCACCCGTGTCAACCTCCATAACGATTCCGGTTACGCGGTTTCTGGCTCCGGCGTTTTCGTACGCCGCCTCGAGCTGATTTTCAAGCTCGTACTGTATTCTCATATCAAGCGTTGATACGACATTCATACCGTTGGTGGCGCTTATATAGCTTTCATATTTATACGGCATATCGTTGCCGTGCGCGTCGTGAGCCGTAAGAAGCTTGCCGTCAACACCGGTCAGATAATCGTTGTATGTAAGCTCAAGTCCGTACTGACCTTTGCCGTCAACGTCGGTAAAACCGAGGACGTGTGAAGCAAGGTCGCCGTAGCAGTAGAAGCGCTGGCTTCCGATTGCAAGATATATCATCGAGGAAAGCTCGTTTTCGACTATAAACTCACGCACAAGGTCAGCAGTTTCCTTGTCAACGTTGTTTTTTATAGTGATATCGCGCTTTTTCGGATTGTTGTTTATCTTTTCAAGTACCGAGTTGTATTCTACATCGAGAATACGAGAAAGATTGTCGGCAATGAGTACCTTTGTGTCATACTCCTTTATGTGGCTGGGGTCGATAAAAACTCGCCATACGGTAGTGTTTGTGACGAGTAGGTTCATGTTGGTGTCATATATTTTACCGCGGTTTGCACGGACCGTGGTTTCACTTGTCATCTGGTTTATAACTTCAGACTGATATTTTTCGTAGTCAATTATTTGAAGCTTGAAAAGAACTCCCGATACTATTGCAAACATGGCGCAGAGAAACCCCACGATTATAATCGCGCGTTTCTTCATCATGTCGTGCTGTTTTGGGTAAGCCATACGTTGTTTCCTTTCGTTGCCAAGAGAGGATAATTCTGGTAAAATATTTCAAATAAACAAGCGAGAGTAAAGAGCTGACGCTTCCTTACCCTCATTGTTTTCCGTTATTTTATATCTATTTGACTTTACGAGTATATATTCCGGTTTTCGGAAAGTACACTCAGTCTTGTGCGCCGTCAACAACCGGTTCGGAGTCTGCCTTATCAAGCACTTCTACCTTAGGTTCTTTGTCAAGGCTGATGTAATGCTTAGTTACATGCTTTTTGTCTATCATGCCGTATTGATTGACTGCAACTTCTCTTATGTATCTGAGATCATCACGTTTTTCAAGCTCGAGTGAAAGCTCGTCCTCTCTCTCGATAAGCTTTTCAAGCGCGCTGTTCATCTGAGTGGTTTCAAGCTTCATTTTATTTATATTAACTGCGTTTACCACAACGAGCATAAACATCGAAGTAATAAGAAGAATAGTGAGAACTCCTATAATAAGAGGATATCTGTTTGCAGTCGAAACGGCTATTGTATTAAACTTGTCTCTTGTATCAAAGCCGAGAATGGCGGGTATGCGTGTGTGCAGTGCCTGCGGCTTTGTGGTTATCTTTTCGCGTCTTCTCGCTACGGCCTTAGTGCTCGGCACTTGTGTCTGTGCGCCTGCACTTGCTTTTTCGCGCGTGGTATTACCTTCGACGTGACCGAGCGCACCTCTTTTGCCGACAACTTTTGAGTCTGTCGGTGCAAGTATTTCTTTTTTCTTTTTAACCTTGTTGTAGGTGTTTGAAGTCACTTGGGTTTACCTCGCTTTCCGTTTTATTGTTCTATATTTTTTCGATTATTCTGAGCTTTGCGCTTCTTGATCTTGAATTTTCTTCAAGTTCGTTTTTGCCGGGAAGAACAGGTTTGTGAGTAATATGCTTTGCAATAGGCTTTTTGCCGCATACGCACACCGGGAAATCGGGGGGACACGTGCAGGGATGCACGAGGGAAGAAAACAGATTTTTAACAAGTCTGTCTTCAAGCGAGTGGAAGGTTATAACAGCGAGGCGGCAGCCCGGTTTTAAAGCATCAACAGCGGCAAGTATTGCCGGCTTGATTACTTCAAGCTCTTTGTTCACTTCAATTCGAATAGCCTGGAATGTTCGTTTTGCGGGATGTTTTTCAGCGCCTCTGCCTCCGTCAGGCATGGCACTTTTAATAATGCTTACTAATTCAAATGTAGTTTTGATAGGGCTTTGATTTCTGGCTGCCTCAATTTTTGCCGCAATTCGCGGCGCAAATCTTTCCTCGCCAAACTCATATATGATTTTTTTAAGAGCGTCCTTAGAGTATGTGTTGACTACGTCGTAAGCGGATATCCCCGAATCCTTGTTCATTCTCATGTCAAGGGGGGCGTCGTGCATATACGAAAATCCGCGCTCGGGAGTGTCAAGCTGATAAGAGGATACGCCGAGATCGATTACCGCACCGTCAAGCGAATCAATTCCGAGATTTTCAAGCACATCAGCAAGGTTTGAAAAGTTCTCGTTTACGAATGTAACACGGTCGGTATAATCGCGCAGTCTGATTTTTGATGCCGCAATAGCATCCTTGTCCTGGTCAAACGCAATAAGTCTGCCGCTTTCGGGCATACGCTTAAGTATTTCAAGAGAGTGCCCGCCGCCACCGAGAGTCAAGTCGGCAAATACACCGCCGTTTTCGGGGCAAAGCGCGTCAACGCTTTCCTTTAGAAGAACAGAGTAGTGTGAAAAGTTGATATTATCAGCCATCGTTACCACTGAAGCGCGTTCATTTCATCTGCAAGGTCTTCGTTTGACATCGTAGAGAGGTTCTTTTCAAGTTTTTCCTCGTTCCATATTTCGATATGGTCGCCTGCGCCGATGATAAGAACATTCTTTTCAAGTTCTGCAAAGTCGATAAGCTGTTTTGGTATAACTACACGTCCCTGTGAGTCGGGATTACAGTCGCCTGCACCCGAGAAGAGGAAGCGTTTGATTTTACACGTCTGTGTTCTTGGGAGAAGCGAGAGCTTTTCTACTATAGCGTCGCGTGCTTCAGCTGTTATGATATCAAGACAGCCTTCGACGTTTTGCATGACCATAAAGTTATCGCCGAGCAGTTCACGGAACTTTGCCGGTATAAAAAGGCGGTTTTTGCTGTCAACGGTATGTTGATATGTGCCTGAGAATACGACCATAAGCGCGCTCCTTTCTCCAAAATGAAAGTGTTTGGGGGTAAAACTGGAAGATTTTGGCGGTTTTTCCACCATTTGACTCCTAATTTCACCACTTAACCCCACTTTTATTTAATTATACCGCAGCTTTTTTATTTTTTCAATAGGTAAAATACATTTTTTACTTAATATACCGCCTCTAAAATGTAAATATTTTATGAACAAGAAAAAGGGCATAAAAAAGCACCCTTATTTTGATAAGGATGCTTTTTAAACTTAGTATTTATTCCTCAATGTCTGTTAACTTTGATACAGTAGTACCAAGAGCTTCAGCGATTTTAAACAGAGTTTTTAATGATGGACAAAAATAACTTCCGGGTCCTTCGAGCTGTGAAATATAGCCGGGAGAGAGGTCGCATGCTTCTGCAAGTTCTTCCTGAGTCATACCTTGAAGCTTTCTATAATACGCAATTTTTAATCCGATTTTGATTAAATTCATTTTATATTGACTGTCAAGCATTTTAATCTCCCAAACTTTTTATATTTTTATTATAACCTATTTACAAACAAATTGTTATATGATAAAATATAGTAAAAAATAGGTAAAATTTAGTAATTTATAGTTGGCAAATAAAACTGGGAA
>JAZNQU010000071.1:0-5787 GCA_045590315.1 Eubacteriales bacterium | reverse complement strand
GGTCTTGGTATGCCCGAAACTATGGAAATGGCGCTTCGCGAGTGCGGAACGCCGAGAATACTTTTTGCAGCGGCGGTATCTGTTATAGGCAAGCTTTTCGGAAAAAGCGGCTGGTTTTACATTGTAGCCGGCGACCGTGCGCGCAGTATAGACGGCCCCTGCCATTATACTCTTCCACCGTATAACAAATACGTGGTACTCGGACCCGAAAACCCTGCCAAGACTGCATCAGATATTGCATCGAAAATAGGAATAAACGTGGCGATAATAGATGCCAACGATTTAGGCTGCGTAATACTCGGCTCTTCCAAGGGCGCGCCGAGTGACGAGACTTTATGCAAGATACTCAAGGACAACCCTCTGGGGCAGACAAACGAGCAAACGCCTATGGGAATTATCCGCGCAGATAAGGAATAATACAAAAGAGCCATCGCTTGTCGCGGTGGCTCTCTTTACGCTTGTTATTTGTTTATTACGTGTATGTCCATCTGTTGGAAAGGTATTTCAATACCATTCTTGTCAAAAGCTTCCTTGACGCCCTGCATAAGAGCAAAGTATACGTCCCAATAGTCTGCACTATTTACCCATGCGCGGCATACATAGTCAACAGAACTTGTGTTGTGCGCGGTAATGCCAACAAACGGAGCCGGATCTTGAAGAACTGCACTCTGCTTGTTAACACAGTCAATAATAACCGTCTTCACCTTTTCTATATCCGTGCCGTAAGACGCTGAGAACGTGATATCAACACGTCTTATGTCCTTAGTCGAATAGTTTGTTATAACGCCGTTTGATACAGCACCGTTAGGACAGGTTATCGTCTTATTATCGGGTGTTGCTATAACCGTATAGAAAAGATTGATGTCCTCAACGGTACCCGATACTCCGCTGCACTCAACAAAATCACCGATCTTATAAGGTCTGAAGAAAAGTATCATAATGCTTCCGGCAATATTTGAAAATGAGCCCTGGAGAGCAAGACCGATTGCTACACCCGCTGATGCGAGTATCGTCAAAAACGACGTTGCAGGAATACCGAGAGTCGTTGCGGCACATATCACCACGACTATGTAGAGAAGTATTCTTATAGCACTTAGAAGAAAATGCTTTACGCTCTTATCGATCTTCTTAAATCCGCGGCTTTTATCAAGCTTTTTTACAAACCAGCCTGTAAGTTTGATTCCGATAATAAGTATCAGAAGCGCTGATACGAGTCTTATGGCAAACGTAGTTGCCGAAGCACTCAGGGTTGCAAGAATTGTCTCAATAGTCATTTTTAAAATTCCTTTCCAAAACAAAAATTTAACTCACTCAACTGTAACGGATTTAGCAAGATTACGCGGTTTGTCAACGTCGCAGCCGCGCACAACGCTTGCATAATACGCAATAAGCTGCAAAACGGTCACGGCAGGCAAGAACGCAAGCCTTTCACAAAGGTGCGGCAGTCTTATCACAAAATCTGCGTGCTCGCACTCTATCTCGCCGTTTGTAATAAGCGTAACGACTGCTCCGCGCGACTTGACCTCGCGTATATTACTTACCATTTTACCATAAAGTTCGGGCACCGTTGCAAGAGAAATAACGGGAACGCCCTCGCACACAAGCGAAATAGTTCCGTGCTTGAGTTCACCTGCGGCGTAAGCCTCGCTGTGTATGTAGGATATCTCCTTGAGCTTCAGCGAGCCCTCGTTTGCTAAAAAATAGTCGCTTCCGCGTCCGATGAAGAAAAGGTCCTCGCACTTTTCAAAATTCTTTGCGATAGTCTTTATCTCATCTGCACGCTCAAGCACCTCACTTACAGCACGCGGAGCATCTACGTACAGTTCACGTGTAAACTCACGCGCCTCATCTTCGTTCATCGTGCCGCGCAATAGAGCACATCTTATCGCTAAAAGCGTAAGAAGCGAGGTCTGCACATTGTATGCTTTTGTGCTTGCAACGGCTATCTCAGGGCCTGCCCACGTATAAAGCACGCTGTCTGCTTCTTTTGCGATAGACGAGCCGATGACGTTGACGATGGCAAGCGTTGCCGCGCCCTTTTCTTTTGCAAGACGGAGCGCCGCAAGCGAGTCTGCCGTTTCTCCCGACTGTGACACGATGATAACAAGGTCATTTTCGTCGATTATCGGGTCGTTGTATCTGAACTCCGACGCAATATCCACATACGTGGGTATACGTACGTATTTTTCAAACATCGACTTTCCTATAAGCCCTGCGTGCATCGCCGTGCCGCAGGCGACTATGTGAAGCCTTGATATTTTCTTCAGGGTGTTTTCATCAAGCATATCGCACGAAAAATCGGGAAGCATATCCTTTATTCTCGGGCGAAGCGTTTTGATAATAGCCTCCGGCTCCTCGTGTATCTCCTTTAACATAAAGTGGTCGTATCCGCCCTTTTCTGCGGCTTCATAATCCCACTTTGCCACAAGCTTTTCGCGTTTTGTCTCTTTCCCTCCGTTATAGATATTTATGCTGTTTGCCGAAGCGCATGCAACGTCTCCGTCTTCAAGGCTGTAATAATCGCGCGTTCTCTTTAACAGCGCGGTTATATCGGATGCAATATAGTTTGCATCCTCGCCGATACCGATGATAAGGGGAGAATCCTTGCGTGCGGCATATATTGTGCTCTGATCGTCTGCAAAGACGATGCCGAGCGCATACGAGCCCTCAAGCCTTTCTATCGTTTCACATACTGCCTCATACCGCTTTCCGCTTTTATTGTAGTAATAGTCAAGAAGCTTTGCGGCAACCTCGGTGTCTGTGTCCGAATAGAAGGTGTATCCGAGCTCTGTGAGTTCTTTTTTTAAACAGGCGTAATTTTCAATAATACCGTTATGTACTATCTGTAACCGTTCATTACCGTGGGGATGCGAATTTGCGTCTGACGGCGCGCCGTGAGTTGCCCAGCGTGTGTGACCGACACCGCAAAAAGACTTGCCTATACTTGCCGCCTTTTTTTCAAGCTCTTCCACTCTGCCCGCGCATTTTACAACACGAAGCTTATTTTCATTATCAAAAGCAGCAACTCCCGCAGAGTCGTATCCGCGGTACTCAAGTGAAGAAAGTCCTTCGATAAGCACGTCAAGACAGTTCGCTTCTTTACCCACGTAACCAATGATTCCGCACATATATAATACCATAACGGGTCATCCGCCCGGTATTTTATCTGGGGCGGTCTGACCCGTCCCTTTGCTTTGAAATTTTCTGCCGTAACTTCTGTTGCCCGGTCACCCGGGTTTTTGTTATACGGCTAACGAGCCGCGTGCGGCTTTTATTTTAAACGACACGCGCCCCGGAGAGCCATCCGCCGAAATTTCGATCATGCTCTCACCTCGTCAACCGCAAATATCCTTAAAGGACTGCGGTCATGGCGCTTGATTTTAATAAGTTGAAAGTTTTTCGGATATCGCAGCTGCCGTCTCGTTTGCAACACGCTCTGCAAGCTCTCCGTCCTCACCCTCTGTCATTACTCTGATAAGCGGCTCTGTACCCGAAGGGCGCACAACGAGTCTTCCCGTATCGGCAAGCTCTTCTTCCGCCTTTTTAAGTATTGCTCTCACGTCAGAATCGGTATAGAAAGCAAGCTTTCCCTCGTCTGTTGTTCTGATATTGACCATATACTGCGGGTATCTTGTCATTACGCTTGCAAGCTCTGAAAGCTTCACGCCGCTGCGCTTTAAGTGCGTAAGAAGCTGTACAGCTGTAAGCTGACCGTCTCCCGTAGTTGCAAAATCTCTGAAAATAACGTGACCCGACTGTTCGCCGCCAAGGCTGTAGCCTTCAAGAAGCATTTCTTCAAGCACGTATCTGTCTCCAACCTTTGTGGGAATAAAGTTGATGCCGTTCTTTTCGCAGAATTTTGAAAAGCCGAAGTTTGTCATTATCGTTCCGACAACGGTATTTCTTCTGAGCTTGCCGCGTTCTTTCAAGTCAAGAGCGCAGATAGCGAGAATAAAGTCGCCGTCGATAATATTACCCTTGTCGTCAATACATAAACATCTGTCGGCATCTCCGTCAAAAGCAACACCCACGCAAAGTCCGTGCTCAAGCACGTAGTCGCGCAATTTTTCAAGGTGAGTCGAGCCGCATCCGTCGTTGATGTTGATGCCGTCCGGCTCATCGTAAAGCACGTGTACGCGTGCACCCAGTCCCTCAAAAAGCTTTCGTGCGCTCGCACTTGACGAACCGTTTGCACAGTCGATAGCTATCTCCATACCGTCAAGCGAGCATATCGCTGCACTTGTGATATAATCAACGTAATCATCAATTGCATTTTTTGCATACGTTACGCGTCCGATATTTTTTGAGTCTGCAAGTATCACACCGGGCTTTGAGTCAAGCACGATAGATTCTATTCTCTCCTCTATCTCATCAGCGAGCTTAAATCCGTCCTCGTTGAAGATTTTGATTCCGTTAAATTCGTACGGATTGTGAGATGCTGATATCATTATACCTGCAGTTGCCTTGTATTTGCCTACAAGATACGCCACCGCAGGGGTAGGTACTACGCCAAGCTGAACCACATCAGCTCCGACCGAGCAAAGTCCTGCACAAAGTGCGTTTGCAAGCATATCAGATGACAGTCTTGTATCCATACCGATAAGTATCTTCGGTACACTTCTGTGATTGCCCGAAAGCACCGTTGCAGCCGCACGTCCTATCTGCATAGCACGCTCAACTGTGAGCGCCTCATTTGCTACACCTCTTACACCGTCTGTTCCAAAAAGTCTTCCCATATATCTTCCCTTTCTTGAAATCAAATTTTTTCGCTTATTCCGCGCGCACCCTTGAATATCGAGTTTTCAGGGACAACACCGCGCACAAGAGATAGCGGATAGATATTTGAATTTGGCCCGATGATACTTCCCGGGCAAAGCACGCTGTTGCATCCGACTTCAACGAAGTCGCCAAGCATCGCTCCAAACTTTTTGCGCCCCGTTTCGATAGTCTCGCTTCCGGCTTTTACCGAAATGAGCGTCTTATCGCTTTTTACGTTTGACGTAACGCTTCCTGCACCCATATGAGACTTATAGCCGAGCACGGAATCTCCCACATAATTAAAATGCGGAACCTGTACGCCGTCAAAGAGGATCGAGTTTTTAATCTCGCAGGAATTGCCAACGACCGCACCCTTGCCGATTATTGCATTTCCGCGTATGTAAGCACAGTGCCGTATTTCGGCACCCGAGTCAATGATACACGGACCGTTTATACACGCACTTTCTGCAACGCTTGCATCCTTTGCTATCCAGATGTTTTCGCCGACACGGTCAAATTTCTGACTGTCAAGCGTTTTTCCGAGTTTTATAATAAAATCTCCGATATCGTCAAGAACGTCCCAGGGATAAACAGAATTTTCAAAAAGCTCGCCTGCAATTGTTTTTGATTTATCAAAAAGCTCGCTTGTCTTTAACACCTTTGACATATTCGCACCTCCTTCCAAGTAATATAGATATGCAAAAGCACATCTATATTATTATATCACAATTATGATATTTTGCAAGGTAAAAGTGAACAAAAGTAAAGAAATCATTCAAAAGTTTACATTTGGACAATCATTTAAGTATAAAATTAAGACACTCTGAGTCTTAACTTAATATGAAAAATGGAGAGCAAATTGCTCTCCATTTTAGTTTTATAAATTTTTTGCGTTTAGTTTTGATTTAAGCTTCAACTTCGCCTGTTACTTCAGCTTCGTCGGCTACTTCAACTTCGCCTGTTGTTTCAACCCACTTTGCATAAAGTTTCACGCCAGATGTGTGCTTTACATTGATATCAACAGCTGTT
>JAZNQU010000070.1:0-2420 GCA_045590315.1 Eubacteriales bacterium | reverse complement strand
AGTATTTGACGGCGGCAAAGCCTGGGGTATTCACGTTGCAGAAGGCAGTGACGGCAACCGTGTTAACAACGGCCCTGTATTTAACGGTATTGAATACTATGATACTCCCGAGGGAGAAGCTTTTATGGAAGTCAACAGTCTCCAGGGTAACCTTGAATTCTGGCATGACCTTGAAAACGAAGTGCTGTATCTGTACTCCACAAAGGGAAATCCCGGCGAGCTTTATGATGAAATTGAACTTGTCGACAGAGAAGCGGCGATCGTTCTTGAAGATAAAACGTTCAGCACGGCAGACTCTGTAATGGGCGAAAAAAAGTATGCTCACGACATTGTTATCGACAATATAGATATATTCGGTGCAAACTTCGGAGTATCCGGACAGAGCGTGAAGAACGTGACGGTTCAGTACTGTGTATTCAGATGGATCGGCGGATGTATTCAGGGTTCTAAAGTAAGCGACGAGGTCGATTACAGTCACTCAAGATACGGTAACGCAGTTGAGTCCTTTGGCGCATGTGATAACTTCATTATACAGTACAATTATGCTTCTCAGGTATATGACTGTGCGTGGACTGCACAGCACTTAGGCTGTAAAGTGTTCAACAATTTCATTGTCCGCGGTAATGTTACTGAGTTTGCAAACACCGGCCCTGAGGTATGGCAGAATGCAACAGGAAAGTCGACGGGAAATATAGTTATAACCAACATGCAGATATATGATAACTATGACCGTTATCTGGGCTATGGCTACTCGCATAACCGTCCGGGCGACGGACCCACCGGCGGTATGTTCTACGGTGGTTGGATGACAACGAATCCTGCAAGTTCGTCAGCTCCCACGACATTTGAAAACAACGACGTATATAATAACGTGAGTCTTTTCCCGGGATCCGGTAGCGGTAATGCAAGATTTATAGCACCTGGTGTTTATAATTTCCACGATAACGTATATTTGTTTGAAGAGGGAAAGAAATACGGTACTCTTGATCCCTGGAGCGGAGCAAAGACGTATATGTTTACCAAGGAAGATATCGGGGCGATACTTGATCTTGGATATGAGCCCGGTTCCGTGTTCTATTATACAGACGCAGAGCTTTACGGAAATATGTACGACCTTTATATGCCGTTTGGCTTGAAAGCAGTGTTGTACGGTGACGTGGACGGCGACGGTTTTGTAAACTCTATTGACCTTGTCAAGATTTCAAGACGCCTTGCAAACTGGGCAGGATTTGATGATTTCAAGAACGCTAACGCAGATATTGATGCTGACGGAATGTTTACCGTTAAAGACGGGGTAATCCTCTCAAGATATTGGGCAGGCTGGAGCGATTATACAAGCCTTCCTTATTGCAGATAAAATTTAAAATGGCGCGCCGTCGGCGCGCCATTTATTTTTGTTTATTCTTCCGTTTTGTCTTTAACGGCAGAATTCTTTTCTTTTGCTCTTTTTGGTTTTCTTTTTGTGATTATAAAGAAAACTACCAGGACGGCAATTACTGCAAATATTATTATGTTGAACACATTATATGATAAGAAAATAATGAATGATTGCCATGCCTCTACAAAGTTTTCAAAGCCCGATTTGAAGCTTTGAGATAATTCTTCGCCAAACGTTTTGGGTGTTACAACCGGATCTGTGTACCTGACTACTTCATTGACGGTAAGAGTGTATGTCGCATAGCTTATGAGCGAATCGTATTTTCTGAGACTTCCCGTGAGACTTTCGATCTCGTAGCGTATATCGGAAAGCTCGCGCTCAAGAGCGAGGATATCGTCGAGACTGCCTGCGTTTTCAAGAAGAACGAGCACCCGTTCTTCTCTGAGAGTTGCAGAAGCAAGTCTTGCTTCGGTGTCATAGTATGAGTCGGTAACGTCGCGGTTGTTTTCCCCGCTTGATACTATTGTGCCGATGCCGTCTATTTCGTTAAGGAAAAGAGAGTAGCTGTCAACGGGTATACGTATAGTGAAGTTTGAGTGCCTGTTTGAGTCTCCCTCGATCTTGTTTCCGTAGCTATCCGCACTCTCAAAATATGCACCGTATTTTGCGCAGAGGGTTTTAAGTGCGGATATGGTTTTGTCGTATTCGGTAGTCTGGACTTTTGCCCATGAACTGTATATTATCTTGCGCGCCGAGTTTTCGGTTAGCACACTTTGAACGGTAGCGTCTTCAAAAGCGATTTCTGATTCTGAGGTGGAATAGAGCATATCAAACACGGCACTGTAGGCCACGTCCATCGCTTCTGTAACGTACGAATGATTTTTTACAGATCCGTATGAATTCTCTGCAAAGTCGTTGGAACCACGCGAGCATAAAAGTATAACCGGCACGAGAATGAGTGATAATAGTATGAGTGCTTTTGATCTTTTCAACATTGTAAAACCTGCCTTTCGCAGTATTTATTTTGGTCTTATGCATATAT
>JAZNQU010000069.1:0-3061 GCA_045590315.1 Eubacteriales bacterium | reverse complement strand
CAACGCCCGGCTCACCTATAAGGCAGGGGTTGTTTTTAGTGCGACGCGAAAGTATTTGTATAACACGTTCAGTTTCCCTGTCGCGCCCGATAACAGGATCTATCTTGCCGTCACAAGCAAGCTTTACAAGGTCACGACCGTATTTTGAAAGATACTTTGTTTTGCCGTTTTCCTTGCCTGAAGAGCGGCCTGAGCGCACATCCGAATCACCGAAAGCGCCTCTTTCGCCATCGCTTGAATCAAGACCCTCTTCGCTTTTGTTAAGATATTCGGTAAGGTCCTGTATTAACTCGTTTACACGAACTCCGAGTGAAGACAGAAGCTTTACGGCAACGCAGTCTGACTCGTTCAAGAGCGAAAGCAGTATGTGCTCAGTACCGATGTATCTTTGAGAAAACCTGCGCGCATATAGCCCTGCTTTTTCAAGTATTCTTTTAAATCTCGGCGTCATACTTGCGCTTGTAAGAGCAATGCTTTCTCCCTTGCCTGCAATACCTGTAAGTGCGTCGTTTACCTTGTCAAAAGTAGCGTCGCAGCCTGACAAATACTTTTGTGCAACACTGTTTTCGACTGAAAGCAGACCGAGCAGGATATGCTCTGAGCCAATATATGAGTGACCGAGTCTCACGGCGGAGTTCATAGCTCCGTTAACGGCGAGTTCCGCCTTTTGAGTTAGTCTTATATCCATTTTTACCTCCGTTATAATAGCTGACTTTTCAAATAAGCCGCCCTCATCTTGTCGCGCTCAGCTTCGCTTGCACCGTCTGTGTCAGAACCGAGCATAAGAGTTGCCGGCATTGCACCGACGAGAAGACTTGTCAGCTTTTTATCATCTATATCTTTTATAATACCCAGATTCACTCCGAGTTTAACATCAGACCAAAGCTTCAGAAATTCATCGCTTGAGATCATATGCGCCCATTTTAGTGTTCCAAAAGAACGCAGAATTTTGTCGCACATACGGTCGTAGTCCGCCGAGATGAGCTTTTCGCGTGTTTTTCTCTCGCTGTCGATAAGCTGTTTTATAACGCCTTCAAGTTTTGAAATCGTTTCTTCCTCGGTTATGCCCATCGTAACGCTGTTTGAAATCTGATAGATGTACGCCTTTGCGCTTGTGCCTTCACCGTAAGTCCCGCGCATGGTAAGACCGATTTTCTCAAGCTGCGAAGCATACCCTGCAAGCATTTTTGTGCTTGTGAGCGCGGGCAGAAACATCATAACCGATGCGCGCATACCTGTACCGAGATTGGTAGGGCAGTGAGTGAGATATCCGAGCGTTTCGCTGAAAGCGTAGGTTAATTTTTCATCGAGTTTATCATCAATGCGGCAGGCGGACTCGTACGCTTCTTTAAGAGCAAAGCCCGGGAGTATCGACTGTATGCGCAAATGATCCTCCTCGCAGACCATAACCGCACTTGATTTATCATTGTCTAAAAATAGAGCTGCAGGAGTTTTCACTTTTTCAAAAAGCGGACTTATAATATGTTTTTCAACAAGAGAACGTCGTTCTGTCTGCGAGCGTGCGTTAATATCAACAAGTTCAAACTTGTCAAGAGCACCCTTGACTTTTTCGATTATCTCTGATGCACCTGTATCATCAAGCACCGGAGCAAACGGATAATCCTTGATATTTCTTGCAAACCTTATTCTTGTGCTGAGCACAACGTCGCTGTCGGCAGCACTTGTGTTATACCATGCCATAATATCTGCCCCCCTTAGAGTTGAGACTCGATTTCGCGTATTTTGTCGCGCAAGACTGCGGCACTTTCATACTCTTGCTTTTGCACTGCGTCATCAAGCCGACGTTTCAAATCGTCAAGTGTGCGCTTTTTATCAGTCTGCTTTTTATATTTTGCAGGTGCGCGTCCGATATGGCTTACGTTTCCGTGTATACGCTTAATCGGGCGCTCAAGCTCTGCGGCAAAAATCTCATAGCAGACAGGACAGCTTACCTTGCCGTCTTTAATGAAATTTGATTCGTTTGATGAACAAAGCGTGCAAACCTTATGTGTGCTCGGTGTACTTTTCAGTGAAAAGGGCATATTAAACAGCTCTGAAAACAGGGAAGTGTTTGTAAGTATACCGTGACTTTTGGCGCACTCTGAGCACAGAGAAAGCTCGCTTGTTTTTCCGTTGATTGTCTGTTCGTAAAATACCGTTGCCGTGTTCTTTTTACATTCTGTACATAGCATAGTTTATCATTCCTTTCAAAGAGAAAAACTCATAGATAATTTTACTTCATAAGAGACAGAATAAACTGTCGGATAATGTCAGAGCGAAGCGCGGCTCTGTGTGCAGGTGAAACACGCGCTAAGGCGCTGTTTGATGTTGTGGCGCTCACGGCGCGGCGAACATCAGCATTTATAAATCCGCGGTCTTCAAGATTTACGAGAAAAGCCACAGCACTTCTTTCGTCAATTTCCTTGCCTAAAGCAAAAACGCAGTGCATAAGATAAGCGTCTCTGCTCATTTCCTTTTTTATTATACGCACGTAACCGCCGCCGCCTCGCCTGCTTTCAATTACATATCCGCGTTCGGGAGTGAAACGCGAAGTGATAACGTAATTTATCTGGCTGGGAGCACAACCGATGTGTCCGGCTAACTCATTTCGTTTGATGTCGAGCGAACCGCCGTTTGATTCGAGCATCTCTTCTATCATTTGAGCAATAACGTCTGATATAAGCATTATTTTGCCTCCGATGTTTGACTTTCTTTGACTTTTACGTTTTAATTATAAACCAAAGGTCAGACAAAGTCAAAGTCAAAGAAAGTCAAACATGGTCAAATACAGACAAGCAGATGTGAAAAACAAGTGAGAATCTCGTTTTATCTCTCGATATCTCATTATTTCTCGCGATTTTGGGTTCTGGTGAGATTTTTATCCAAATTATATCATAAAAGAAAGGCGGGTGAATATAATGGTAAAGAAGTAGTTGTAAGCTTTTAGACAAAAGGTAATCATGCACAGTTTTTTGCCTTGAGTTTGTACTGTTTATACAAATTTTAAGTAATCGGGAAAAAATCAAAAAAAATAAATGAAAGGTATTGACAATTCCCAAAA
>JAZNQU010000068.1:0-13120 GCA_045590315.1 Eubacteriales bacterium | reverse complement strand
TTTAAGTGGCGCGTCCAGGGCACTAGACCTCACACTCTCACTTTTCCCTATGATGTGCCTCTGGTGCGGTATAATGAGCGTGTTCAAAGATGCCGGTGCAATCGAAAAGCTTTCAAAGCTTATTTCGCCGCTGCTCAAATTCCTCTTCCCTACAGCATATAAAACAGGCAACGGAATAGACGAATGTGCGGCAAATCTTGCGGCAAATCTTTTAGGTATCGGTAACGCGGCAACTCCGTTTGCTATATCCGCGCTTGAAAAAATGCAGCTTGACAACAAAGACAAAAAAACAGCAAGCGATGATATGATAACGCTTGCCGTTATGAATTCTTCTCCCATAAGCTTAATGCCGATGACTCTTATAACTTTAAGGTCTGCCCAAAAAAGCTGTGCCCCCTTTAGTGTAATAATCCCCATATGGATATGCTCGTGCTTCGGATGGGTATTATCCGTAGTACTATCACGAAACTTTGCAAAGCTTTATAAGATAAAAAAGGGAAAAGGATGATATGGAACTCTTAACAAGTCTTTTAATACCGATAATAATCTGCCTTTGCGCGCTTCTTTTGCTGTTATCCAAAAAAGACCTGGCGGACAGCTTCTTTACAGGAGCACAGTCGGGCATAAAGACCACAGTCGGTCTTCTGCCCGGACTTGTTTTAATGTGTAGTGCCGCATCAATGTTCACCGCGTCAGGAGCAGGCGAAATACTTTCAAAATTACTATCGCCTCTGACCACACTTTTAGGTATCCCCGGAGAAATCCTCCCGTTTCTGATCGTGCGTCCAATATCGGGAAGTGCATCAAACTCTGTGCTTGTTGATTTGTTCTCCCGTGTCGGAAGCGACAGTCTTGCTGGTTTCACTGCCTCTGTCATCGCAGGCAGCTCGGATACAATGCTTTACATATTCGCAGTTTATTTTTCAGCCGTCGGAGTAAAGAACACTCGATTTGCTATACCTATCGGATTCATATCAATGCTTGCTGTGATAATTCTCTCTACCATAATCGCAAGAGCGTTTATTTAGTTTTGCCTTTACTTAAGTCCCCGTTTTTTACTGTCTTTTCAGTCTTTTTAATCTTTAGTAGCATATTGTTTTTTACAAATGTGTACGAAAGCAAGATTATAAGTCCGAAAAGCGCAACTATTATTCCCGCATAAAACTGTTTGGGAATATATTTTACCTCAAACTCATACTCGCCGTCATCAAGCATAACGCCTGTGAATATTCCGGCAACCTCGAAGGTCTTCATCTGCTTGCCGTTTGCATATACGGCAATATTTTTATCATACGGCATAGTAAGCATGAGTATATTTCTGCCGTCACTTACCTCGACTTTACCCGAAAAATGCGTGTCTGAAAAGTCTTCGTATATTGTAGCGTCCCCGCGCTTAAGCTCATTCATAACAACGTCAAGAGCTTCGGCGTCAAGCGTGTAGAAATACTCTGCCATATCGAAATAAACATCATCAGCATCAAGAGTCAGAGTCAGATATGCAATCTGGCCTTTTTTAAATTCTCCCAAACAAATAACGCCATGATTGTTACTTGTAAAATACTTCTTTATTTCTTTATCGCTGTACTTTATACTGATATCACGCCTGTATCCGTTTGTAACGGGGAAATAAGCGTACATAACGCCGTCTTGCTCTGCTGTTATAACAAAATTTATGCGTGCGCCCGTATCCTTATCACGCTTGTACCGTCTCATACTGCTTGAGTTTACGCGTACCACGTTTTCAAGGTTTATGTCATACTTATTCGAAGAAAACAGTTCTACTCTGTCTTTTCCGAGCATCTCGGCGCACATTCTGTTCATAAGCTCAAACGGAGAGTTTGCCGCCGTGGTGTCAAAGGTTTCAAAGTCAGAGGCAACGGTATATGCAAGTGAGAGCGCATACGGGTTGTTATAAAGCCTTGTGCTGTTTTCTTCATCACTCCATACTGTAGTGTATACCGGATCTGCAGCAGTTTGATTATCGCTTAATAAATACTTTATACCGAGTAATGAGTCGCCGACCGGAGTTCCGCCCGTATAATTTGAGTGGTGCGAACGGGAAGAATATCCCATATCACTTAAAAAGTTGATAACGTTTTTATTAAGCGTGGAAGTTGAGCCCGAAATTCCCTTGAGTCCTATCGCATAATTGTCGTTCACCTTACGCATCAGGTAATTCTCGCTGCGGTAAAGTCCCGGGTCATTTTCTTCCATATATCGGGCAATAGGCCTGTATTTTGCCGCGAAATCTGCGTACAGGCTGTGCTTTGAAAAGCCTACGTCGTCATGCATCATATACTCGCTTGCAACACCGTTGCCGTAAAGCTCGATAAGAGTCAGGCATAAAAGCACAATTGCACCGCCGCGTCTGCCGGATTTGTATACACGTATACCTATAAGATATATAACAGCCATTCCGATAGCCGACCAGGTACAAGCCATCATAATAACATTTTCGTATTCAAACTTCTGAAGCAGCGCGCACAGAAGCATAAACACTATTACAACTGCCGTAATTCTCTCGCCCGGAATATTTTTAAGGTTTATATATGCCTCTGCAGCTATCAGAACAATAAGGAAAACGAAAATAAAGCTGTATCTGAAATTAAGCCAGTTCGGGAACTGGAAGCCGTGCCATACAAGGTCGATTGTCGAGCCGCCGAAGCTTACGGCAAATATCGCAAGAAGCACGCCGTTTGCTATCTTTTTTCCGGCTTTTATACCGGGTATCATAAAATAGAGCGCTCCGAGTATAACACAAAGCACCGAGCAGTATACAAAAGGCATACCCTCAGGTCGCACGGTATCGTACGATGCGGGCAGCATTTTTAAGAAAATATCAATAAACTCAGTCTTTTCAACAAAGGCGTATTTGGGATTTGAAAAGTTATCCTTGCCGAACGTGAGCGAATAAAGCGCCGGCAGAAGTACGGGAGAGGCAAGCGCCGCCGATACTATAGAAAACAGTGTAAATCTAAGCCCTGATTTAACAAAATGAGCCTTCTCTGCAAAAACATTGCTCTCATCGGCAGAACTTCCGGAATAATAAGCAAGAAAATATAATACCGAGAATATGCAAAGCATATAG
Source organism: Eubacteriales bacterium (assembly GCA_045590315.1). GTDB lineage: Bacteria > Bacillota > Clostridia > Oscillospirales > CAG-272 > UBA4717. Next base: position 10,032 of record JAZNQU010000068.1, on the reverse strand, counting down.
CCGATATAGTAGCTCGTAATAAGCGCTGCCGCAAGGCTTATTGTATACAACAAATACTTTTTTCTGCTGATAAGCTCTTCAATACCGAGCATAACAAGCGGGAGCAGATACATACAGTCTATCCACATAGTATTTGATGCGTAGATTATACCGTATGAGCAAAGGGCATAACAGCTTGAAAAGATAAGCGCGCCTATAGCGTCTATCTTCTTTGTTTTGGTTATATACAAGTGCGAAGTGAGTCCGCAAAGACCGCACTTTAATACGATTATGGTAAAGAGCGCTTCCTGTATCGCGCTCTTCGGGAAAAGAGCAACGAGGATAGACAGGGGGCTTGCAAGATAATATGCAAATATGCCCAAAAACTCGCCTGATAACGCCCTCTCAAAAGAATAAAAAATACTTCCCTTTCCGATTATGGCATCACGCAATGCTTCAAAGAAGTAGACGTACTGTCCGTTAAGGTCGAGCACCAGCACCGTGCCGTTACCAAAGGGATATATAAGCATCGCCACATACATTAAAGCAAGTAAGAGCGACGGTATCAAAAATGAAAGCAGCCTGCAAGACGGTATACGGGCCTTATTATTTTCAAGCTCTGTATGATTCATCATTTTAACCTTTCTTATATCACTTGTTCTCTTCCGCCAAGTCGGCAGAAATCACGCGCTTGATGTTTTTTTCAAGCTTAATGCGTGCAACAGTAACGTCGCGCTCGCATTTTTCGCATTTTATCCTTATATCCGAACCGACTCTCAATACCTTCATTCGGTTTGCGCCGCACGGGTGCGGCTTTTTCATTTCAAGAATATCGCCGAGCGATATTTTTATAATTTTAGGCATAATCAACCTCTCAGATTGAGCTTTTACTTGATTCTAATAATAATTATACCACAATTTCACTCAAATGCAATAATATTATCTAAATTTACTTTTTACCTGCCTTTACTCCAAATTCTCCTCTCATATTTACAGTAACTTAACAAAATATTGTTGTCAAAATCCAATATTTGTGGTATCATTATACTGTAGATGATAATGTTTATAAAACGGAGGTAACAGGCATGAGAAAGAATAACGAAAAACTTAGCGTCGCCGGTATAATAATTATTATAGCGAGCGCAATCGTCGTAGCGGCAGGCGTTATCGTTGCATTCAAGATGCTTTGCGATAAATACAGTATCACCGAAAGAAAATCCAAGAAGAAATTCATTGATTTTGACGACGCGGACGATTGGGAAATTGACGAAAACAACTTTTCCGAGCTTTCCGCTGATGAATGTGTGTGCATTGACGAAAATGCATCTGAAATCTAAGACATAATGATAAAAAGCTGAGGCGGTATGCCTCAGCTTTTTGTTCTTTTTATTTTCAAAAACTCACAACGTCTTAAAAGCGAACTTCAAGTGTGTCTTATATTCTTCAAAAGGCTTGAGGGAAACAAATTTGTTGTTTTTTACAATATCTTCTCCGCCAAGGGAAGTTGTTCTGGGTTCTAAGCCAACAACATAGTCGCTTTCACCAAGCATTTTCCAGACAAGAAAATTGGGCATAGTATCACGCTTATAGGTAATATAAGCGCCGATCTCGCCGTTTTCAATACCTGCAGTTGCAATTTCTCCTGTATGCTTTACATCAATACATTCTTCCTCAATGCCGTGAACAGGTGCCGATACATTGGCAATTTCATCAGGAACACCAATGAGCTTAGCTCCCTCTCTCACAAGAGGATATCCAAAATTACAGTGATAGCAAAAGGCGATATCTTCGGTATTAAAGCCTTCGTTTACAAGCGTGTCTTCAACAATGAACTCATCGTCAAAAAGCTTTGCAGTAATAGTTCTCTTTAAAACGAGGTTTTCACCAAAAACTACACTTTCGCGCATCTCGCCCGAAACTCGCATAACGTAATCGTCGCCCTCCCAGTCCGCATAAACGCTGACCTTCGAAGCAGGAATGTTGGCAATTCTGCCGTGAAGACCATGCTCACCAACAGGTCCGCCGATGTTTCTAAGTCCGCAGGTTGTAATCAGTCCTCCGTAAAAAGAACGCAGCCAGCTAAGCCCGTCTTTTTCATAAAAGGCCGGAGCCGTGATCCCTGTTTTTGAGAGCCAGCTCACCGCGTTTTCCTTATAAAACGCCTGGGCAATATCCATGCACCTGTCGGGCAAAATACAGAAGCGAACGTTTCCCGTGTTAACTTCAATAACACGCACGCCTTTTCCCTTTCCGTCGTTAATGGTATAATCCTTAACACCGCCGATCTGCTCTATTGAGCCGATGTGTTTCATCAAGTCCTGTCTTTTCATAATTACTCCTCTGTAATTGATATACGTTAATTGTATCACAATAATTACAAATAGTCAACGCGTAACTGCATTTTATGTAGCAAAAAGCCGAGGCAGTTTCCTCGGCTTTTTGCTTAAAATGCTACATCTTTTGAAAATCCGTGAATAAATCCGTTGGTGTCGGCAGAGCAGACGTCGCCGCCGACCACTCGCTTGCCCTTTACAAGAATGTTTGCATAAACCACACCGTTATATCCGTCGTAGTTTGTTATCTTGTATGTATAGCGCATAAGCTTCTTGCGCTTGTATTTTGAAAGGTCAAGTCCCTGCTTTTTCTGAAGCTCGTTATAGCCTGTAAAGACCTTGTCAAACTCTTCGGGTATTACTACCTCTGCTTCTTCAACGGGAGTGGCGTCAACCTGCCATCCAAACTGAGAAAGAAAAGCAATCCTGTCCTCGTTTGTTTTTATCTTGTCAAAGCTTACCTCGCTTGAAGCATTGAGCGTCGTCGTATCGCTTGACGTAACTACCGGCTCGTACCCGGGAATAAACGCAATAAGCGTAATAAGAGCAATAACGGCAACGCCGACCACGCCGAAAAACTTCAGCGTATTTGCCCTGAGTGAATAAATAAACATAACATTCTCCTTGTAACGATAATATGTACTAAATTATATTACACCGAACTCATAATTATGACCGCATACGCTCTTTGATATATGAAAGAGTCTCGCGCTTGACTTCTCCTGCGGCGCTTATAAGATATGCCGTATTGATAAGAGTCATAAGAGCCGTTGACAAATCAGACAGCTCCCACATAAATTCGCCCGAGACAACACACCCTGCGAAAACAGAAATGCTGTATACAAAATAGTAAAAGTATTTCGCTTTTGAAAATGGTATATGTTTAAAGTAATCGGAAACGAGAAATCTCAGCGCTTCCCCTCCGTAAACCGACCAGCATATTATGGTTGCAAAAGCAAAAAAGACAATCGCGGCACTCATAAAGCCCGGCGCCGTGCCTCCGATAAACTTCGCGTACGCCTTTATTGCAATAACCATAGCAGGATCGCCTTTAGAGAGATTATCCGCAATTAAAATTACAAAAGCTGTCATCGAGCAGAGCAAGATAGTGTCAACAAAAACTTCAAGTATACCGAAAAAGCCCTGTTCGCACGGACTTTTCGTGTCAGCCGACGCGTGAGCTGTAACAGACGTGCCGCTACCCGCTTCATTTGACAGAATGCCCCGCATGACACCGTAGCGCATTGCCTGAATTATACCAAAGCCAAGTGCTCCGCCGCCTACAGACTCAAATGAAAAAGCTTCTGTTATTATTCTGTAAAACACCCCCGGAAGTTCGCCAAGATTTGTGATAATGATATATAGCGAAAAAAGTGAGTACAAAATGCAGAACAAAGGTACTGCCATAACGGTAAAATCGGCAATTTTTGTAAAGCCGCCGCATATGACGAAAAATGTGACAAGTGCAAGAATAATTCCGCACAGGTACGGCTCTACTCCAAAGCTGTTTTCAAGCGATACTGCTATTGCATTTGACTGTACGATACTGCCCATACTCACAGACGTTATCATACACAAGGCGGCGAATATAAAAGCAAGAGTTTTGTGTCCCGATGCCAGCATATAGACAAAAGCACCGCCCGTATGCCGCTTTTTGCCGTTTTCGCATATTACACGGCGATGCCTGACGGCAAGCAGGGTTTCAGAGTATTTGAGTATCATCGCAAAAAGCGCCGAAAGCCACATCCAGAATACCGCACCGGCGCCGCCCGTCGCAATTGCCGCCGCCACACCAGCAATGTTACCTACCCCAAGCGTTCCGGCAAGGGCAACAGACATAGCCTTGAAAGGCGAGGTTGTGCCGTCGCCTTTCTTAATTATGGCGCGAAGCATCATTTTAGGTTTTCTCAAATGAAAAAATTTAAGCCTTATGGACATAAAAAGGCCTGCCGCAAAGACTACACACGGCAACAGCGGCCCGAAAATATATGTGTTTACTAAAGAAATCACTCTGTTTTTCCTCACACACTATGAAAATTATCATATACTGTATTTATGCTTAACTATATGAAAATGCAGGTCAAATAATGAATGAAGTCCGCACGTTTTGTAAGCTGTGGTGCAAATATTACACTTAGTGGTATAAAATGTTAAAACAATGTAAACTATATGAAAAAGACTTGATTTTTGGGTGCAAGTGGGCTACAATTAAACTTGCGATTAGCACTTGAGTGCCTCGAGTGCTAACAAAATTTCAGTATTGAAAATGAATATTTACAAGCCGGTATTATCGGTTTTTGAAAGGAATGGTGTATATTATGAAACTTATGCCTCTTGCAGACCGCGTTGTTGTAAAAATGGTCGAAGCAGAAGAAACAACGAAGAGCGGAATTATTCTCGCAGGCACAGCCAAGGAAAAGCCCCAGGTAGCTGAAATCGTTGCAGTAGGTCCGGGCGGAGTTGTTGACGGCAAGGAAATCGTTATGACTGTTAAGGTTGGCGACAAGGTAATCACAAGCAAATATTCGGGTACCGAAGTTAAGTGCGACGGTACTGAATACATCATCGTTCGCCAGAGCGATATTCTCGCAATAGTTGAATAATTAAGTAAGGAGACAGAGTCATGGCAAAAGATATTGCATTTGGAATTGAAGCCAGAAACGCGCTTCAGGCAGGCGTTGATAAGCTTGCAGATACAGTAAAGATAACACTCGGCCCTAAGGGCAGAAACGTAGTGCTTGACAAGAAGTACGGCGCTCCCCTTATCACAAACGACGGTGTTACTATCGCAAAAGAGATTGAGCTTGACGATCCTATGGAAAACATGGGCGCGCAGCTTGTCAAGGAAGTTGCAACAAAAACAAACGACGCAGCAGGTGACGGTACTACAACCGCTACACTTCTTGCTCAGGCGTTTATCCGCGAAGGTATGAAGAACGTTGCTGCAGGTGCTAACCCCATCATTATCCGCAAGGGTATCAAGAAGGCGGTTGACGCGGCTGTTGAAGGACTTGTTGCTAACTCCAAGAAGGTAAACGGAAGCGCTGACATCGCAAGAGTCGGCACTATCTCGGCTGGCGACGAGGTTATCGGTCAGCTTATCGCAGACGCTATGGATAAGGTTACCGCAGACGGCGTTATCACAGTTGAAGAATCAAAGTCTGCTGAAACTTACAGCGAAGTAGTTGAAGGTATGCAGTTTGACCGCGGATACCTCTCCCCCTATATGGCAACAGATACAGATAAGATGGAAGCGGTTATTGATGACGCGCGCATCCTTATCACAGACAAGAAGATATCCAACATTCAAGAAATACTTCCCCTTCTTGAACAGATTGTTCAGAACGGTATGAAGCTTCTCATTATTGCTGAAGACGTTGAGGGCGAAGCACTTACAACTCTCGTACTCAATAAGCTTCGCGGTACTTTCACAGTTGTTGCAGTTAAGGCTCCCGGCTTTGGCGACAGAAGAAAGGAAATGCTCCAGGACATCGCAGTCCTCACAGGCGGCGAAGTGATCTCGAGCGACCTCGGCCTTGAACTTAAGGATGCACAGCTCACACAGCTCGGTTATGCAAGACAGATCAAAGTTAACAAGGAAAACACAATAATAGTCGGCGGTGCAGGCGACTCGGCTGCTATCAAGGGCAGAATCGCACAGATCAAGGCAGGTATCGAGACTACAACAAGCGACTTTGACCGTGAAAAATTGCAGGAAAGACTTGCAAAGCTTTCAGGCGGTGTTGCAGTTATCAAGGTTGGTGCTGCTACCGAAACCGAAATGAAGGAAAAGAAGCTTCGCATCGAAGACGCTCTCAACGCAACACGCGCTGCAGTTGAAGAGGGTATCGTTGCAGGCGGCGGAACAGCTTACCTCAATGTTATCCCCAACGTAAAGGCTGTTTTAAACACCGTTGAAGGTGACGAAAAGACAGGTGTTAACATTGTTCTAAAGGCACTTGAAGAACCCGTACGCCAGATTGCAACAAATGCAGGGCTTGAAGCATCAGTAATTGTTGACAAGATCCTTTCCAAGGATAAAGTTGGCTATGGTTTTGATGCATACAATGAAGAATATGTGGATATGCTTAAAGCAGGCATAGTAGACCCGACAAAGGTATCAAGAAGCGCACTTCAGAATGCCGCTTCGGTTGCCTCAACAGTCCTCACCACAGAAGCAGTTGTTGCAGACAAAAAGGAAGAAGCCGCTGCTCCTGCTGCCGCAGCAGGCATGGGCGGTATGGGCGGAATGTATTGATTTCCGTTATAAAAAAAGCAGAGGGAGGCTTAAACAGCCTCCCTTTATTTAATAGAGGAATAATAAAACAATGGTAATTGATATTCACACACACGCGTTTCCCGATGCAATCGCACAAAGAACTATTGAGTTTCTTAAAGAAAAAATGTACAATAACAGCGGTGTACACGTAAATAACAGCACCGACGGCACAGTGGGCGGACTTCTTTCGTCTATGGAAAGATCGCACGTTGATAAAAGCATTATAATGCCTATTGCAACGAAAGTATCGCAGACAGAGACGATAAATAATTTTGCTGAAAGTCTCAGGGATGATAAAATTATATCATTTGGAAGCGTACATCCGCTTGATCCTGATGCTGATAAAGTGCTCGAAGACCTCGCGCAGCGCGGCTTTCTCGGCATCAAGCTTCATCCCGAGTTTCAGGATTTTTATATTGACTCTCCCGAGAGCATAAAGGTGCTTAAAAAGGCAGAAGGCCTCGGGCTGTTCACGCTTATACACGCAGGTGCAGACCTCGGTTACCCTGCCCCTTATCACTGTACGCCCGACAGACTGAAACGCACGCTTGATCATATTACGGGAGAAAAGCTTATAGCGGCGCACCTCGGCGCGTTCAGAATGTGGGACGACGTTATAAGCACGGTCGCAGGGCTTCCCATATATATCGACACCGCCGCAGTCGGCACGTGTATAACGCCCGATATATACCGCGATATTATACGCGCGCACGGCGCAGACCGCGTACTTTTCGGCTCGGATTCACCGTGGGAAGATCAGGCACACGCGATAAGTGTGCTTGACTCTACGGGCATTGAAAAAGACGAGCTTGATAAGATAAAGTATAAAAATGCCTTAAAGTTATTTAATCTGTAACGCGAATAAATACCCCGTAAAATCAAATAATAAACTACAGGATGAAACGAGGGTATAGCGTGAAGATTTTACTTGTTATTGATTACCAGAACGATTTCGTATGCGGCGCGCTTGCAACATACGGAGCAAGACTTATAGATAAAAATATCGCCGCCCGGATAAGAAGCTTTGAGGGCGGCGTATATTATACGGTAGACTGCCACGGGGACGAGTTTGCCAAAAGCCGTGAGGCAAAATACGTTGCTGTACACTGCAAAAGCGGCTCATGGGGATGCGATATATACGGTGAAACAAAAAAAGCACTCGCCGACGTATCGGCAAAGGCAATAAAGAAATCAACGTTTGCGCCGCAAAAATTAGTGCTTCCCGAGTCTATAGATGAGATCGAGCTTTGCGGACTATTGACTGATATGTGTGTTCTATCAACGGCGGTCGTTGCGGCGACAAAATACCCCGATGCGAAAATAATAATAAACAGCGAATTATGCCTTGGCTCAAGCCCAAAGGCCCACGAAAACGCGCTTTATATAATGCGCGGACTCAATATGGAAATAATATGAAAACACTCCTATAGATTTATAAAGTCTATAGGAGTGTTGATTTTTTGATTTATGTCGAGTCAGGGCTCTTTCCCAGCCTATCCCAAATTACACATCAACGATTACTATTCTTTATTATTAAACATATACATTGCTATCGGGACAATAATAGCAATAGCAATTACAAACCAAGTAGTAAAATTCATAAGTGTACCCCCATTTCGCCAAATATAAATCATAATAATTTGTAAAATGATCTCCTCATCCACCGCTATCGCGGTCCCCCTTCCCCGCTGTGGAAGGCATATCACTCAAACAGTCTTATCTTCAAAATTCTTTCAAATTCGGCGCTACTCATGCGCTGTACACCGTCGATTATCGCAATATTCATCTCTCTTGCGCGCGCCTTTAAATACTCTATCGTACGCCTGTCAAGCGCGTTTTCAAGGTCGGTGGCAACGAGTATCTTCTTTGCGTATTTAACGCCAAATCTGCCTGCAACGGACGAGAGCTTATAAAGCTCCTCCGACTCGAATTTACCGTTTTTACATGAGATAAATATCGGCATAATGCCGCGCATCGCCATAACGTCGATCTCGTTTTCGGTCGACTGCCTGTTTGTTTTGCTGTATTTGTCTTCCCACTCGTCGGGGCTCCACAATATAGTAACACCCGTTTTTACGTCACAAAGACCGTGACCTAAAAACTTTTTGCAGGCAAGATATACCTTTTGCTCAAGCAGGTTTCCTGCCTTATTTATGCACGCTCTTACCTGCGAATTCTTAAATTTGAAATTCTGCAGAGTGCCGTCGCCCTTTTCGCTGTAGCTGACAAGTCCGTGACGGCGAAGCTCGTCAAGGTATATGCGCACCTTGTACTTTTTGAATATTTCAAGCTGCTCTTTGCCGCTCATTCGCTCTATTCCCGATACCGTCTGCGTAAAGCGGTTCCAGGTCTGCGGAGCGGAGCGTTTGTGAACGTATCCGCGAGGCCCCTTTGTCGAAAGCTGCCACATTATTTCAAGGTCGCGCTCGAAATCGTCGGTATAAACAAATGCGCCTGCACCCATATACGGCGCAACTGCACCACCGTGAAGAGTAATATTCTCTTCGACCGTGTTTTCTACGCGTAGCCTGTTTTGAAAGGGTGCACTATCTGAAGTGTATTTTATAGCATCGCGGCTGTCTGTAACGCTTTTGTCAATAAACTGCGCGTAACCGCTGACAGGATTGATACGGAAAAGCTTCACGTTATCATGAGTCTGATACACCATTCCTGCGGCAGCGATAAGCATGTCGTCTCCGCCCGTGATGTCGATTATCCACTCATCCGTGTCGCCTACTGTCTCCTCAAGCTTATTTACAGCGTCGTTGATACTGCCGCGAATTACACGGACATAGGAATATTTTGTCTTATCAAGCCCTTTTGATAAGAAATATTCCTTTATATGAGATAGTTCATTTTTTTCAAACGACTCGCTCTTCTTTGAGCCGAAGTAAACTATTTCATCGGGCGCAAAGCATACTCCGCCAAACACGTTTTCAATCGGAGTGTTACATAGGAATTCTATAATTTTCATAATATCCGCGCCCCCTCTCTTACTCTTATACCATAATTATAATATAAATTTCATTCCCGTGCAAGTACCTATATGTAAAAAAGGCTCCGTTTTTATTTGCGGAGCCTTTAAAAAATATTTATATAATAACGGTGTACCCTGCGTTTTCGATTGCGGCAATAATTACGCCCTCGTCAATTTCCCCTTTAAGAGTAACCTTTGCAAGTCCCGTTTCGTGGCTCACTTCAGCCAAAGCTACTCCGTCGATCGCTTCAAGAGTTGCCTTTACTCTGCCCGAACAATGTGTGCACATCATTCCCTCAACCTTGAACGTCTTTTCCATTTTCTCTATCTCCTTATCTGTTTTTATACTTTTGTCAGCCTTGAAAAAATTCAGTCTCAGCGAATTGGTTACAACGCAGAAGCTTGAAAGGCTCATCGCCGCCGCACCAAGCATCGGATTAAGTGTTATTCCTATCGGTATAAGT
>JAZNQU010000067.1:0-2558 GCA_045590315.1 Eubacteriales bacterium | reverse complement strand
CAGAAGTACGCCCGACAGTATTGCGGATTTCACAGAGTCCACAATCTGCTCATAGATAGGTATGCGTGATTTCAGATCTACTGTTATCATACTGCATTTGTCCTTTCCACCATTTGGTATTTGGTGTACTATCTGTAATAGTACACTTGTATGATAACATATCTTCATATATTTGTCAACAGAATTTCAAAAAACACTTCATAATTTTTGAAAAATATAGAAAAAAAGTGCGTAGCCTGACTCACGCACTGAAAAACGCAGTGACCCTGTTTCCAATGTTGCTACACACTTTATATCATAACTCACAAAATAAGGGTATGACGAAACAAGAGTATACGCTTTTGCCCATATAGCGTACCCCTATTTTCATAAGTTATTAAATTAAAGTATGTAGCGAAGATATTTTATCATATTTAAAAATATTTTGCAAGGGGGTGAGGTGTAATTTATGTAAAATATTGGTGTTAAGGGTGCTATTTATACTGATTTTATTCTGTAATGCGTTCATCTTGCCTTGCGGCGCAGTCGCTTTCTGCACGCGCAGAAAGTGACCAAAGACGCGCAAAAGGGGAACCAAATACGGTTCCCCTTTTATATTCCCTCCCACACTTTCTTCTCTGTGGAAAGCCCTCGTTACATAGACTACTTTTGTTTTGGCAAGTTTCACCGAAACGCGGTTAATATCCACCCTCTTCATATTCTCCTATACAATCGTATTGTTATCGTTCCACATTGTTCTGACTAAAATTATATATCACTAAAATATTAAAGACAACAGTTTTTTTCTATTCTTTTCACGAAATAAAAGGCGGTGCTTTCTGCACCGCCAAGTTAGTATTATATTGTCTTGAGATACTGCTCTGCGTACTTCTGATACTGCTTTTTGAAAAACGGGCTGTCCGATTTCATAACGCGCAGCGACTCGTGTATGTTCATATTGAACTCTTTTGCATCAATAACACAGCCTGCTATATTAGAACAATGGTCAGAGGTACGCTCAAAATTCGTAAGAAGGTCTGACCAGACAAATCCAGCTTCGATACTGCAATCGCCCTGTTGCAGACGGACGATATGCTGCGTTCTGAGATGCTCTTTCAAGCGGTCTATTATCTGCTCTAATGGCTCTACACAGTTTGCCGCATCAATATCGTGAGCAGCAAAAGCGCGGTATGAAAGGTCTACTATCTCATCAACAGCAGAGGAAAGCACTCCAAGCTCCTTTGCCGCCGCTTCTGTAAAGACCATTTCCTTTTCACGCAGTTCCTCTGCCGATTCAACAATATTAACCGCGTGGTCGGACACTCTTTCAAAATCACCTATAATTTTAAGAAGCATCGCCGCTTCCGTACTGTCTCGGTCGCTTACCTGGTGCGTGCTGAGCTTAACGAGATAGGTTGCAATAATATCTTCGTACTTGTCCGTTTTTTCTTCACGCTCGCGGACAGAGTCAGCAAGCTCATCGTTATATTCCGACAGGCATTTTATACTGTCTTTAAGCGCGTCCGTTGCGCAAAGCGCCATATCAACTGCAACCTCGCGGCATCTTTCAAGCGCAACGGAGGGTGTTGCAAGCAGACGCTCGTCAAGCTGTGTAACGGTATCGGGAGTCTTCGTTTCAGGTACGAGCTTATACGCAAATTTTTCAAGAAGCGATGACATAGGAAGAAGCAAGAGTGTACACAGCACATTGAATATAGAGTGTGCAACCGCTATTCCGCCAAGGGAAGCTGCCCGGTCAAAGAGGAGCGGTGAGAATAGGGCATCAACTATCGTAAACGCACCTAGCCATACGACCGTTCCTATTACGTTGAAAGAAAGGTGCACGAGTGCTGCTCTCTTTGCATTTTTATTAGTACCGAACGAGGAAAGAATCGCCGTGATACACGTACCTATATTCTGACCCATAATTATCGGGATAGCCGCACCGTATGATACCTGTCCCGTTGCGGCAAAAGCCTGAAGGATACCGACAGACGCCGAGCTTGACTGAATAACAGCCGTAAGGATCGCACCGACGATCACTCCGAGTACCGGATTTTTAAACATAATAAACATCTGTTTAAATGCAGGTACGTCCGCAAGTCCCTTAACCGCCCCCGTCATTATGTCCATACCGAACATAAGTACGGCAAATCCGAGAAGCACGGTTCCTATATTCTTTTTCTTGTTGCTCTTACAAAACATATAGAGAACGATACCAATAAGAGCAAGCACCGGTGTAAACGACATCGGTTTAAGTAGCTTTAATACGATATTATCGCCTGAAATACCGCCGAGGCTCAATATCCACGCAGTTACGGTCGTACCGATATTGGCACCCATTATTACGTTTATCGCCTGTTTAAGCGACATAAGTCCCGAGTTTACAAAGCCTACGACCATAACCGTGGTTGCCGATGAGCTTTGTATAACCGCGGTTACTCCGAGACCCGTTAAAAGTCCTGCAATCTTACCTGTGGTAAGTTTTCCAAGCATGATCTCAAGCTTGCTTCCCGCACTTCTCTCAAGTGCTTGTCCCATTATGTTCATACCGAACAAAAACAGGCACAAGCCTCCGA
>JAZNQU010000066.1:0-3135 GCA_045590315.1 Eubacteriales bacterium | reverse complement strand
TCCCAAGAACGACACCTGCTTTGCAGATGAAGATAAGCTTAAATACTGGCTCCCCGTTGACTGGTACAACGGCGGTATGGAGCACGTAACACGTCACCTTATCTATTCAAGATTCTGGCATAAGTTCCTCTATGACATCGGTGTTGTTCCCACAAAGGAGCCCTATGCAAAGAGAACTGCGCAGGGACTTATCCTTGGTCCTGACGGCGTAAAGATGAGTAAGTCGCGCGGAAACGTTGTTGACCCTAACGACGTTGTAAACGAAGTGGGCGCCGACGTACTCAGAGTGTACGTTCTGTTCATGGGCGACTATGCTTCTGCAGCTCCGTGGAGCGAAAGTAGCGTTATGGGATGTAAGCGTTTCCTTGATCGTGTTGCAGGCCTCTGTGATATGGTAAAGGGAAGCGGCGTAACTCCCGAGCTTGAAACGGCGTTTAATAAAACGATAAAGAAGGTTTCACTTGATATCGAGGATATGAAGTTCAATACAGCCGTTGCGGCAATGATGACCCTTATTAACGATATCTATTCTCACGGCTCGCTTACAAGTGATGAGCTTGGTAGCTTTGTAAGAATGCTTTCTCCCTTTGCTCCGCACATATGCGAAGAAATCTGGGAGAGCCTTGGCGGCAAGGGACTTTGCTCGCTTGCAAAGTGGCCCGAGTGGGATGAAGCGAAGACGGTAGACGCAACAATAGAGGTGCCCGTACAGATAAGCGGAAAGATGCGCTTCACAATTTCAATCCCTGCGGACTCTGATAAAGACGCGTCAATAGCAGCAGCAAAGGCTGACGAGCGCATGGCACAGTACCTTGACGGCAAAACTATTATCAAGGAAATCTGCGTTCCCGGCAAGATTATCAACATCGTTGTTAAATAAAAAATCAATATTTGTAAAATAAGTATTGACAACAGGATAATATTTGTAGTATAATGTTTAGGAGATATTTTATCTTCTTTTCCATTACGGAGGGAGGGATTACCAGATGGCAGAAATCATTGTTAAGGATAATGAATCTATAGACAGCGCACTTCGCAGATTTAAGAGACAGTGTGCAAGAAGCGGTGTTCTTTCCGAGCTTCGCAAGAGAGAGCATTATGAAAAGCCCAGCGTAAAGCGCAAGAAGAAATCTGAAGCTGCAAGAAAGCGCAAATCCAGATAACAAATTTGCCACAATCGCGGCGTGTCCGCGTAGAAAAAACAGAGCAACGATTTTCGTTGCTCTGTTTTTTTGTGCAATAAATTCGTGACGGTTGAGTTAAGGCTCCCTCCGGGAGGCTCCTGCGAAGCAGGTGGGGGAGAATGCGTAGCAAGCAATTATCGTTTGCAAAACTCCTTGGGTCAAAACCTGCGGTTTTGTCACCTCCCCCGAAAGGGAGGCTATATTAACGTTTCCAAAAGTGCCGCACAGCCGTCGTAAATATCGCGGTAGGTTATGTCAAAATTCCCCGTATACCACGGGTCGGCAACGTCACCGCCGCGTGCGGTGTAGTCCATAAGCTTGCGGACTTTGTTGTCGGGATCGCTTGTAAATATCCGTGCGATATTTCTTATGTTGTTGCTGTCCATGGCAACAAAAAGGTCGTACTTGTCGTAATCGCTCTTTTTAAGCTGTACGGCGCGCTTGCCCTCGCATGAAAGTCCGTGACGTGCAAGCTCGGCTTTCGCAGGCGGATATACGGGATTGCCTATTCCGTTAAATATTTCCTCGGTGCTCGTTGCACTTGAAGCAACAACGAACTTATCGGAAATACCTTTTTCTTCTGTCATCTTTTTGAATATAAACTCTGCCATCGGACTGCGGCAAATGTTGCCATGGCATACGAACATTATTTTAGTCATTACAACCTCCGGGTGCTTTATACTACAATAATATCATATTCTTTTGCTTTTTTCAATCTTATCTTGTATTTCTGCTTGCATTGTAATAAAATTTGTGATATCTGCAACGCGGCAGGCAAAACGCGCGTGAAGTCAATAAAAATAATAAATCTGCACCCGTGCACTTGCATTGTAATAAAATTTGTGATACAATATTTTACAATACACAGCAAGTCAGGAGAAAGACAATGCATATTACAATGGCAGGAAAGCTTGGCAGCGGAAAATCGACTATCGCACGTCTGCTTAGCGAAAGACACGGTTTTGAAATATATTCAACAGGTAAGATTCAGCGTGAGCTTGCAAGACAGTTCGGCGTAAGCACGCTTGAAATGAATCAGATGATGTCAAAGGACACAAAGTACGACCATATGATCGACGATGAGGTCACAAGAATCTCGGTCGACCGCGCAGGCGATAAGCTTCTCTTTGACTCACGTATGGCGTGGCACTTTGCTAAAAATACTTTCAAGGTCTTTTTCACAATAGACCCGCAGATAGCGGCACTCAGAGTTATGAAGGATCCGCGCGGAGCAGAGGAGACATATTCGGATGTTGACGACGCACGAGAAAAACTGATACTTCGCAGTATGGTTGAAAACGAGCGCTTTAAGGAAATATACGGCACGGACAATTTAAGTTACGCCAACTATGACCTTATAGTTGACACCTCGTATGAAACGCCTGATAATATCTGTAAGCTTATATACGATGAATATGAAAAATTCTGTGCTTCTCCGGACACATACGGCAGAAAAATGTACTTTTCGCCGAAGTCGCTCTATCCGAGCGAGGCAGCAGACGTTATTCGTGCCATGAAGCCTGATGATACTTTAGACGTTAACGTTGTATGTATGCACAATTATAATTTTATCGTAAGCGGTCACGAAAGTGTGCTGGCAGCGCTTGAAAATAAGCTTTCTTATATAAGCGCAGAGCTTTGTAATGACGTTGACACAGACAAGCTTAACTGCAGCGTTGACTCCATGAAAGCATTTGAAGAGATAGGCTCTTTTGCATATCCGAGCTATCCGAAGATATAAATAAAAGCACCCTGTTGGGTGCTTTTTCTTTGGAGGCGTCACCCGGATTTGAACCGGGGGATCAGAGTTTTGCAGACTCGTGCCTTACCACTTGGCTATGACGCCGTATTTAGAGAAAAAAATGGAGCGGATTACGGGGCTCGAACCCGCCACCTCGACCTTGGCAAGGTCGCGCTCTACCAAATGAGCTAAATCCGCGTAAATGGTGCC
>JAZNQU010000065.1:0-8323 GCA_045590315.1 Eubacteriales bacterium | reverse complement strand
CGCGAATATCAAGGTGCAGGAAATGTTTGACACTATAAAGGCAAACGTCAAGAATACAAACGACGACGAAGAGGTCGGTGCATTTTTAAGAAAGATTGCAAACGGCGAAGCCGGAGACGGAAGCGGACTTATCTATGGTATGGGACACGCAATTTATACCCTCTCCGACCCAAGAGCAGTAATGCTCAAAAAGTACGCGCAGGAGATAGCTGAAAAGCGCGGATACGGCGACGATTTCAAACTTCTTGAAACGATAGAAAGACTCTCGCCCGATATACTCAGAGAAAAGCTTGGACTTGAGCGCGACATCTGCGCTAACGTGGATATGTACTCAGGACTCGTATACAGAATGCTCGGTATACCCACAGAGCTCTACACTCCCCTCTTTGCAATCGCGCGTATAGTCGGCTGGTGCTCACACAGAATTGAAGAGCTTATGACAGCAAAGAAAATCATTCGTCCGGCATACAAGGCAATCACTCATCATACGCCTTACGTTCCATTTGCGGAAAGATAATCCATTATTTGCCAATTACTGATAGTTTATTCAACAAAAAACCTCCCTCCCGGGTATATTCTGCCGGGAGGGAGGTTTAAATATACAAAAAAGCCAGCAGTAAATGCTGGCTTTTTGTGCCTTAGTTTATATATGGAAGTGTCTCATAACCTGTCCACTTAGCTATATGACGCGCGAGGATCGCAGTATCAATAGCCGTTACTTTACCATCATTGTTTACATCACCTATTATGTAGGTTACAGGAGCTTCTTCCCATACAGCATATAATTCCAAAGGTTGATTTGTTTCATAAACGTCTCCTGCAGTATATATAACTTCTCCATCGGGAAGTAACGCCCAGCCTTTAAAGACATAGTTTTCACGAACAGGCTCTACCGAGGATATAATATAATTAACGCCATATACCTTTTCATTTGACGCAGGCGGGTTTTGTCCGCCGTTTGGTATGTAATCAACGAGATATACGTTCCTGTCGTAATACCGTTCAAGAACAAGTGAATTGTCTTCCTGTACGTATCCGTTTGTTCTTCCGGCAGATATGTTTTCTGTATAACCCTCGAATTCCCTCTCTGCGGCAGTTACGTATTCACCTGTAGTTGAAACTATTGTGTTTTGTTCAACGGCAGTATATCCGTTTCTTTCTGCGTTTTGTAAATAAAACTTTTCAGTATAGTAAATATCATTAGTTGTTATGGTCAACTCGGCTGAATCTGATGCAAGGCGGTCGCCGTTGTTTGCTGTAATAACACATCTGTAAAGCGTTCCTGCTTTTGAGAGGTCTGTGTTTACAATAAGCGTAGAATATGTTTCACCGTCAATTTCATTATAGGTTACGCCGTTGTCATAGCTGCATTCCCATTGATAAGTAACGTTTGCACTTGAAGCAGCAACTTCGAGAGAAGCAATATCATCAGCTCCGGTTTCTATGCTTTCAGGCTGTTTGGTAAATGCAAGTATAAAGCACTGCGTTGAATCGGTATAAACAACGTTTCCGTAAGCGTTAGTGACTTTACAACGATAGTAATATCCATCGTTTTCTTCGCTCATTTTGATATTTGCCGTTGCATCTGTCTGCTCGTCTATATCTGCCCACGTGCTATTGTCTGCAGATTCTTGCCACTGGTACGTAACACCGCTTGCACCCGTTGCATCAGTTATTATCAGAGCATCATTTTCTGTAAGTGCCGCATGTGAACTTGGTAAGGTTAAATTATTGACACGTTCCTGATAATATGATCCGGAAGCATCTGTATAACTTAAATTCATTTCAGAATTTGTTACGACTATACTATCGCCTTCTCCTATGGCAAAATAACGTCCCTTTGCTGTGATATCAGCGTTATCTATGTAAATATTACCGCCATCACCACCTATTCCGGCTCCATGAGTACCACCGGTTGCAGTTATCGTACCGCCGTTTATCGTGATATTACCGCCAGCACCATTTCTTCCACCACCTATTCCGGCTCCATTATTACCACCAGTTGCAGTTACTGTGCCGCCGTTTATCGTAATATTACCACCATCACCATTGTATCTGCCACCTATTCCGGCTCCATAGTACCCACCGGTTGCAGTTATACTTCCGTTTCCACTGATTACCAAAGTGTTTTCATTTTCAAGATTTATCCCCGAGGAATAATCAGGTGTAGTTTTAACTGTATTATTTCCAACTAATTTTAAATTCAATGTGCCTGTATCTTCTACCGAAATGGGCGAGTCAGTTGAAGATTCTAAGTTAATATTAGCAATTGTTACGTTAGCTTCTACACCCGATACGGTAATAGTATTTTCGGATGATGCAGATGTGTCACTCTGACGAATGATACAGTTGCCTGTACTTACTATCGTTTCACCGTTTTGTGTGTATTCTAATGCGTTGCTTATTTTCCCTGCCAAATTAGAAGCACCAGCGATCTCTATGCTACCATCACATATATCCAAGCTCACGGTATCTGAAGAAACAACCGTTTCATCATAATACTTTTTTACCATATCCCAATTTACATCACTGGCCATTACATTATCGTCAACATTATCGTCACTAATTGACATAATTCCACTATCATTTGCTTTCCATACGCCTCTTGCATACCAAGCTGAACTATCAAGTTCCGGAACATAATATGAAGAACCAAAAAGCACCCGTACAAGAACAACCGCGGTCATGGCAAAAGTTACGCCAGTATTTGGGCTGAATTCAGTATAGGTTACTCCGCTAAAAACATTATGATGATGAATAAACATTACCTCATCATAATAGTCGTCATCAGGACTGATATCCGTAAACGGGCACTCTACTCCCTCTACATCACACTCTATCCCAAGCGTGTCTATAATTTTTACACAAAACTCTGCTCTTGTCATATTGCTCTCTGCGCTTATTGGTGTGACAAAAGACAAGCAAATAGCAATCGTGCAAATAATTGAAATAATCTTTTTCATTTTAGCCTCCGAAAATAAAAAAATGCGTCTCAATAAGAGACGCACGAAAAAGTGAATCCCTCATTGTCGCCAAACAATTACTCTTCCAATATGGTATGAGAAAAGAGAGAAAACACCTTTTACCAAGAGTCAGTTTTCCCATACCGGAAGCATTTTATATAATTGTTTGGCAAACTTATTTTACCACAAGATAAATATATTGTCAATAGTGCCACGTACCCATATTGACCTATTTCAAATTATATGATAAAATAAAAAAGCAAACCTCCTTCGAAGTTTGCTTTTGGTGAAGATGAGCGGATTTGAACCGATGACCTCTTGCATGTCAAGCAAGCGCTCTAACCAACTGAGCTACACCTTCTGGTGCCGGTGGCGGGGGTCGAACCCGCACCCTGTCGCCAGGACCGGATTTTGAGTCCGGCACGTCTGCCAATTCCATCACACCGGCATATAACAAACAAAATTATAACACAATCAGGTAAAGATTTCAATACCTTTTATGAAAAAAAGCAAATTATTTTGAGAGGAGGCGCACTTTTGACAAAGGCTGAAGTTTTATTATTTGACTCACTTCCCTCTCTGCCTCCTTGTCCTGACAACGAATACATCAAAACCCATCTTGAGTCGATCAAAAACGAAGAATACAAGCTTCACAGCACGCTTGCTTACTCGCTTTTCTCGTCAATGCTGAAAAATCTATATAATATCCGTGTATCAGACATAACGCTCGCAGAAAATCCCCACGGCAAGCCGATAATCGTTGGAAGCAAGCTTTATTTTAACGTCTCGCACACAAGCGGCGCTGTTGCCTGTATTATATCCGACAAAGAAGTCGGCATTGACATTGAAAACATTGCAGAGATTAAAAAACCAATACTCAACAAATGTTTTACAGAAGCTGAAATTTCAGGTATAAAAACCCCGGCTGACTTTTACAGGTACTGGACTTTAAAAGAGTCTTATCTTAAAGCGCTCGGCTGCGGAATAGACAGGAAGCTTTCCGACATCGAATTTCTGTTGAGTAATAACATCGTATGCGCCGATTCGGGCGCTGTTGTGCCGTTTAAGTTCTTTAGCACGGCAACTCATCACCATTCGCTTTCAATTTGCTCAGAGGACACGTTTATGCCCTCAGATTTAACCGTAAGACGTATATAAAACTCCGCTTCATTATTACAGAAGCGGAGTTTTCATTTTATTCAATTATAATCGGAGACGAAAGTCCTGCCTGCAGGTCGGGGTTTAACGACAGTATTTTTTCAAGTGTTGTCTTTTTCTTTTTCGCAGTATCCCACAAGCTTTCATCGCTTGACGGATAGTAGACACAAAGTATCTCCTTTTCAGCTTTTCGTGTTTTTTGTTCACTCAAGCTTACACTCTTGCAAACAGTAACGTTTTGTTTGCCTGTAAGCATATAGTCAAGATAGATTTCAGCGTCTGTGTATACTCTGTCAGAATCACTCCTTATACGGTTATCGACAAGAAGCGTGTTGCCGACAATACCAAGGTTATCTTCGCTTACGTTTACGTTTGACTTGTATGTAAACGCAAGATTTATATCCTTGCCCCTGACGCGGTTTTCGTCCTGCATTACTGCCGCTTTTTCGTTAATTCTGCCGGCAATACTTACATAGTTTGCATTCTTTTCGGGGTGTATATCAGAGAAAGTCGGTATAGCAGAAGCTATAAACGACGAGTTTTCAAGTCCGAGCTCGCTTTTATCACGCGAATCGGTATAGGTAAAATTATTTTTTATCCGCGCAACAGGCTTGAGCATACTTTGTAACTCAAACTTGCAGTCGCAATCGTATTCTGTAGAGTACGCGTCTGTAACGAATTTTATCGTTTCACTTGAAATAAACAAGAGGTCAATATCGTAGTCGGAATCAAATTCGAGCACCTTTGCTTCGTCATACTGATTCTTGCCTATATTGAGATTTACAGCCGATATGTATACTGCCGGTACAACGCTCAAGGATGAGTCGGATATGTCGCCTATCATTGCGCTTTCGTCGTCGCTGATTGATATTCCAAACGGTATATCGCGGTTTACTCCGTGGAGCTTGTTTTCCTTGTCCTTATAGACAAGATTTACCGTAAACGTTCCGCCAAGCTTCAGGGGTGTGTCTCTTACGTCAATGTTTCTGTCATCGCGCACGTTCAGAAGAACGTCGTAATGGACTATCTCTGCAATTTCAGGCAGCTTCATATCAAGCTCGATATTGTCGCTGAAGCTGTGCTCGCTCAGTTCAACCGTTCTGCATCTGCATACGTCGCACTCGTCCCACTTGTACTGCATATCAGCATCAGGCGGAAGCTCGGTTGCAAACGTCGGATACGCGCTTTGGTTTATGTCTTCAAACATAAGCGTTTCGAGAGTTGCTTTTATCGAAAACTTACGAGGATTTGCCATTCTGCAGATAACGTCGCGAAGCTTTGTGTGCGTACCGACTCCGCTGTTAGACGGATTTTTGTATCGGCAAATCGTCTTGAAGTCATCTGTGAAGCTGACCGAGCATATTATGTCTTCATCATTTTCACCGCTTGCTGAAAACATAACATTATAGGCGATATTGCCGCTGATCTCGCCCTCACTTGCACCAAAGTACTTCTTCAGATCATAGATACGCGCCTGGCAGGAAAGAATACTTTTAACGTCGGGAAATGAATCGGGGAGAATATAATCACCCGAAACCTCGTTTGTGATCGTTGACAGTTCAGTTTTTAAATATTGCTCATTCATTTGATCTTTCATGTCTACCACCCTTACAAATAATATCGTTACATATATATTACCTAAAAGCGTGATATATGCAAAAAAGGTTGTTTGGCAAATGCATAACAACCTTTTTATCTTTATATTCCGAATATTTTTGTTGCAAGTGAGAAGAACAGAACTGTTGAACAAGTATCAACGATAGTGGTAATAACGGGTGCAGCCATTATCGCCGGGTCGAGTTTAAGTTTTTTTGCAAGCATAGGAAGTATGCAGGCAATACATTTTGACATTATCACAGTTGCAACTATCGCAAGGCTTACCGTAAGCGCAAGCATAAACGCGTCAACCGTCGGGTCAGAATTATACATTATAAGTATTCTGAGACCGTTAACAAGGGCAAGGGTAATACCGCACAAAAGTGCTATTCCAAACTCTTTTATAATGACCTTAAAGAAGTCTTTAAGTCTTATTTCACCAAGCGACATACCGCGTATTATCATTGTAGACGTCTGCGAGCCGCAGTTACCGCCCGTTCCCGTTATCATGGGAATAAACGATACAAGAAGCGGCACGGCAGCGAACGCCGCGTCGTAGCTTGATATAATAACGCCTGTAACAGTTGCTGAAAGCATAAGTATCAAAAGCCAGAGGATACGGTTTTTAGCGTGTTTGAAAATTGAAGTTTTAAAATATGACTCGTCGCTCGGAGCTACTGCCGCCATTTTTTCAAAGTCCTCTGTTGCCTCTTCTTCGATAACGTCCATAGCATCGTCAAAGGTGATGATACCTATCATCCGATTGTCGGCATCAACTACAGGAAGTGCCGCAAAGTCATACTTTGAGAGCGTGTCGGCAACGATTTCCTTATCCTCGTGAGTTTCAACGCTTATAACGTTTGTATCCATTATATCGCCGACAAGTGCCGTATCGTCGGCTGTCAAGAGTTCAAGAAGCGACAAAACTCCGATAAGCTTTCGATTTTCCGTAACGTAAAGCGTGTAAACCGTTTCTCTATTCACGCCAAGTCTGCGTATGATATCAATGGCTCTTTCGACCGTATAATCGCGCCTGAGCGCAATATATTCGGTATTCATAAGAGAGCCGGCGCTGTCCTTCGGATAGCGAAGAATTGCGTTTATCTGCTTGCGTGTATCAGAATCGGCCGATTTAATAATACGCGCAACGAGATTTGCCGGCATTTCTTCAATAATATCAACGGTATCGTCGATATAAAGGTCGTTTATGACGCTTTGCAGCTCCTTGTCGGTAAAGGATGAGACAAGAAGCATCTGCATATCGCTGTCCATGTACGAAAATACGTCGGCAGCGGCGTCTTTGGGAAGCAGCCTGAAAAGGAGAATAAATTTATCCCTCTCAAGTACCTCATCGTCAAACAGCGTTTGGAAGAGCTCTGCTATATCTATCTCATTCATTTCGGTAAATGAGCTTCTTATAGCTTTGAAATTACGCTCTTCAAGAAAGTTTAATACAGTGTTTTGCATACCTATTTCTCCTTATAAAAGGATTTACCAAAAGTATGAATTCCACACCTCACAAAAGAAAAATCCCCATTTAAGCAAGGCTTAATGGAGATAAAACAACGTTTTTCCGTCTTGCTTGTGTGAGTTGGCACAAAAGCAAGAACTGCAATTTTATTTTACAGACTGCAGAAATATACTTTTATGCGCGTTATATGAAATTCTACTTCGCCCGGTACAGTCCATTTTTGCAGTCTCCTTATTTTCAAATTTATGCTTTAAGCACTTTACTATTATACGCCAATTCTCCCTATTTGTCAATAGAAAAAATGACGGCAGTTTTTTCTGCCGTCAAAATAAATTATTCCACCACGTTTTCGCTCATAACGCTGATACTCGAAGCATCAACAAGAGTAAGCGGATCAACGTATGCGCCTGCAACAGTCATTTCAAAATGAAGGTGAGGCTCACTTGCAATCTCAACAATCGCGCTGTTACCAACCGCTCCGATAAGCTGGCCTTTTTCTACAACTGCACCAACTGTAATGTCATCGGGAAGAGTCTCGTTAAGATTCATATAGCTTGAAGAAATCCCGTCCGCGTGCTCGATCGTTATGCTCGTTCCCATCATAGGATCGTTAACGATGTTTTTAACCACACCGCCGGCACACGCCGCAACGCCGCTTCCCTCTTCGCAGGAAATATCAATGCCTGTATGCGCGCGGTAATCATTCATTGTTACCGAAAAGACAGGAACGTCAATTGAAAACTCTTTAACAAGCGCTCCTGAAACAGGCAAATTAAAGCTTTCTTTTTCTTCGCTCACCGTGGATTTTGCCGGCTCATTATTTGTCTCGGCTTTTGTTGTATCTGCAGTCTTGTTCGTTTCACTTTGAGACTCGCTCTTTGACGAAGTATCTTTTGTGTCACTTGCCTTTTGTGTGTCTTTTGTACTGTCATCATCTTCAAGTATAGTCTGCTGTGTTTCTGATGTAAGAGAGGTGTCAGTAGTTGATTCTATCGGAGCTTTCTCCCGTTTTGATGCCATTGTGAACATTGAGATAACCGCGATAGCAACAACACTAAGTGCTATAACAAACACAAGTATATTATTGGCGCGTTTATTTTTTGATTGTTCCATTTTTACCGTTCCTTTCAAAAAT
>JAZNQU010000064.1:0-4352 GCA_045590315.1 Eubacteriales bacterium | reverse complement strand
CGGCACTCACGGGCCAGATTATCAGGGACGTTTTGCTTGGCCTGACTCCGCCGGTTGCAGTTGTCAATCCGATATATGCTGCAGCAGCACTTGCTGTGGCGATAATTGCGTTTATTTTCCTGCGCCGCGTTGCTGTTTGCAATCATCGGGCATATGAGACAATCTTTCTTATATCCGATGCGATAGGACTCGGTGTATTTACGGCAAGCGGAGTGATAGCCGCATTTAATGCGGGCTTTGCGGCAAATATATTCTTGCTTGTGCTTATAGGTATAGTTACGGGTGTCAGCGGAGGCGCGCTTCGCGATCTGCTTGCTTATGAAAGACCTGTTCTGGTGTTTAAGAGACTTTATGCTCTGGCACCTCTTGTCGGCGCGGCACTTTGCGTGCTTTTACTCTTGTCGGGTGTCGGACAGGTGGTAGCGTTTATTGTAAGTGCTATAGTTGTCATACTCATACGCCTGCTCTCGCTTTATAACAGAAGCGATTCTATCAAATGCGACAAGCGTGACTGCGACGACTGAACTTTAATATAATAGAATAAAAAAAGGCTGTCGAAAGTAGTTTTTGCTACTTTCGACAGCTCTTTTTTGCTTAAATTACATCTTCTTTACGATAGCTTCTGTATCTCTTGCGATTACAAGTTCTTCGTTTGTGGGAATAACGTATACCTTAACCTTGGAGTCGGCAGCGGAGATAATCACACTGTCATCCTGGTGATGAGCCGCATCGTTATTTGCCTTGTCAAGCTTGATACCGAAGAAGTCCATATCAGCACAAACAAGCTCTCTGATTACAGGAGTGTTTTCACCGATACCTGCTGTGAATACAATTGCATCAAGACCATTCATTGCGGCTGTATATGAGCCGATAAACTTCTTGATCTGATATGCAAGAAGCTTGAACGTATGAACACAGACGGGGTCATTCTTGAAGTAGCCGTCTTCGATTTCACGGCAGTCGCCTGAAATTCCCGATACACCGAGGAATCCGCACTTTTTATTCATAAAGTTGTTCATTTCATCGGGTGACATATTTTCCTTTTCCATAATGAAAGGAACGATTGCAGGGTCGATAGAGCCGCAACGAGTACCCATCATAAATCCGTCAAGAGGAGTAAAGCCCATGCTTGTATCAATTACCTTGCCGCCCTTGACTGCTGTGATAGATGAGCCGTTACCGATGTGGCAAGTGATGATTTTGGTGTCTTCAACAGGCTTATCAAGAAGTGCTGCCATTTTGCCGGACACATATCTGTGGGAAGTACCGTGGAAGCCGTAGCGGCGGATGTGGTACTTTTCGCACATATCCTTGGGAAGCGGATATGTATAAGCTTCAGCCGGCATTGTTGAATGGAACGCTGTGTCCATAACTACGATCTGGGGAGTGTTCGGCATAACCTCTAAGCAACCGTGGATACCCATAAGGTGAGCTGCTGTATGAAGCGGAGCGAGGTCGCGGCACTGTTCGAGCTTTGCAAGAACATCGTCGTCAACAAGCACGCTTTCTTTTAAGAATGCGCCGCCGTGCACGATTCTGTGGCCAACCGCTTCGATCTCATCCATGCTCTTAATAACGCCGTGAACGGGATCTGTGAGATATTTTACAACGATTTTTGTAGCTTCTGTGTGATTGGGTATTTCAATCTCACACTTTACGTTGAGTTCGGGATTGTCGGGGAGCTTATGTGTGAAAAGTCCGCCGTCTCCGATTCTTTCGCAGTTACCCTTTGCAAGTACCTTTTCCGAAGTGGTGTCGAAAAGCTGATACTTGAGAGAAGAGCTTCCCGCGTTTACTACGAGTACATTCATTTTTGATAATCCTCCGTATTGCCTTGATTATTTTCAAATTTATGGTATAATTATAGTATCATATGCCACAAAGGCAAAAAACTAATCTTATTATACTACCATTTTTTGAGAATATCAAGAGAAAATAAAAAATTTCGGAGATAAAAAGCAAAAAAATGAAGACTGTAGCCATTATATGTGAGTATAACCCACTGCATCTTGGTCATAAATTTCATATTGACAGTATAAAAAAAGAGTTTGGAGACTGCGCTGTTGTTGCGATAATGTCTTCAAATTTCGTGCAGAGAGGTGACGCTTCGGTTCTTGATAAGTACTCAAGAGCAAAATCGGCTGTTTTAGCAGGCGCGGATTTAGTACTTGAGCTACCTTTTCCATACTCATTCGGCAGTGCTGAATATTTTGCAAAAGCAGGCGTGTTTATTGCTTCTGCCATCGGCGTTTGCGACACGCTCTCCTTCGGAAGTGAGTGTGGAAGCATAGACAAACTTAAAAAAGCAGCCGAAATACTTGATTCAAGCGAATTTAAGAGAGAGCTTGCAAAACAAAAAAAGGACAACCCCGGACTTGGTCATATGCACCACAGATATGAAGCGTGCAGGACCTTATTTGGCGAAAGCTTTGCCGAGAGTGTTGCAAGCTCAAACAATATTCTTGCGCTTGAATATATCAAGGCGGCAAAAAGTATCAGAGCAAACCTTGATATGCATACGGTAAAACGCGAGGGCGACGCGTATAACGATATCCTTGGAGAAGGAAAGTACGTGAGCGCGACATTTATAAGAGAAAAGATAAAATCCGGTGAGGACATAAGCAAGTATATACCGCACGAGTGTATGAAACTGTACTTAAAAAAAGAAGAAGAGGGAATGCTTGGTGCAACTCTTGAAAATTTAGAGCAGGCGATACTGTCGTTTTTCAGACTTGCAGAGCCGAAAGAGCTTTTAAAGTATGCGGAAATGACGTCAGGACTTGAGTACAGACTTTGTAAGTCGGCGAAAAAAGCAATAAGTATAAAAGAATTTTTTGACTTGGCGGCATCTAAAAAGTATACAAATGCAAGAATACGCCGCGCGGTTATTTCGTGTATTACAGGTGTCAGGGAAGCGGACTTTAAACATCCTGTGCCGTATACGACGGTCCTTGCGGCAAGTAAGCAGGGACAGGTGCTTCTCAAACAGATGAAGAGATCCTCACGCATTCCTGTCTTGACCAAGCCTGCGGACAGAAAAAAGCTTGATATTAACGCTATGCGTTTTGCAGCGTTATCAGATAAAGCGGAGGCGCTATATACGCTCGCTTTGTCCAAAGTCAAAGCCTCGGATATTTTTATGAAAGCTTCACCGTTTATAACAGAGATATGAGCGAATTGCTTTTTTGCACAATGTTTATTCCTTTTTTTCGTTAACTATGACATATTGTAAAAGATTGCAGATTGTGGTATAATGAACTATGTTATGGAATTGAATTTTTTTAGGAGGAAAATATTTATGAAAAAAGTATTGGCTGTATTTCTCGCGATGCTTTTTGTTTTAGTACCCGTAGCAGTTTCGGCAGACGACACAGCATCATTTGCACAGGCAAGCGATGAAATAATTAAGCAGTACATGCAGGCGACCGAAAATCGCATTGCGATGATCGTTGAATCAACAACAAATATTAAGGCTGCGGATGGTGCAACAACTTATTACGTATCATCAACCAGGGGTGATGACAGTAATGACGGTCTCACCGAGGACACACCTTGGAAAACAATATCAAAGGTAAGCAATTACAAGTACTTCAAGGACGCCGACGTTGTTAAATTCAAACGCGGCGACGAGTGGAGATATACAGGCACTATGACCGCGCAGTGCGGCGTATCTTATACCGCATACGGCAGCGGTGATAAGCCCTTGTTCATATGCTCTCTTGACGCATCGGGCGCGGACAACTGGCAGCTTACAGGCACGCCGAACGTATACAAGTATCTCGGCACAGTTGGCGGACTTTCTACAAACGTTGGTGCTATCGTATTTGACGGAGGAGAAGCATGGGGTATCCATGTAATGGAAGGCTCTGACGGCAACCGCGTTAATAACGGTTGGGTATACAACGGAATTGAAAGCTATACGACAGAAACAGGTGCTTTTGCAGGCGTAGACAGCCTTTCGGGCAACCTTGAATTCTGGCATGATACAGACGGCAAGGTGCTTTACCTCTACTGTGAATACGGCAATCCCGGCGATGTTTTTGAAGAAATAGAACTTGTTGACGACGGTGCTGCTATAACGCTTGAAGTTGAAACGTATGATGCAGCTGATGAAGTATTAAACGTTAAAAGTTATTCCCACGACATCGTTATCGACAATATCGATATATTCGGTGCGTGCTTCGGCGTGTCCGGACAGAGCGTAAAGAATGTTACGGTTCAGTACTGTGTATTCAGATGGATCGGCGGATGCAGACAGAATGCTAACGGTTTGCTTGTTTCCGGTCTTGAATACGCAAGATACGGTAATGCTGTTGAATCCTTTGGCGCGTGTGATAATTTTGTTATGCAGT
>JAZNQU010000063.1:0-6450 GCA_045590315.1 Eubacteriales bacterium | reverse complement strand
AGTCAACTCCTTGGCTCACAGAACGACATGGCTACGATCCGACTTAGCAGAATTTTGACATTAAAGAAAGCGAAAAGATCGCAAAGAACATTTCCGATACGCTCAGCACAGAGTTTTATACCAAGGTGTCGGTCGGTATCGGTACAGCGGTAGACAGCATAAAAGATCTTGCACGCTCGTTCAAGGAAGCGCAGGTCGCTCTTGAAGTCGGCAAGGTGTTTGATACGGAAAAGAATATAATCAGCTATGAGAATCTCGGTATCGGAAGACTTATCTATCAGCTTCCCACAACGCTTTGCGAGATGTTTTTGGCTGAGGTGTTCAAGAAGGGCTCGCTTGAGTCACTTGACCGCGAAACACTTACGACAATACAGTGCTTCTTTGAAAACAATCTGAATGTGTCAGAAACGTCAAGAAAGCTTTTTGTACACAGAAACACTCTTGTATACAGACTTGAAAAAATAAGAAAGCTTACAGGGCTCGATTTAAGAGAATTTGAACATGCGATAACCTTTAAGGTTGCACTTATGGTCAAGAAGTATCTCTCGAGCAAACCTATAAAATTCTGATGAATTTAAAAGCATAAATTAAAAAGAACAACGCCGGAGATAAGCTATTTGCCATCCTTCGGCGATTCTTGTTCGATAACATGGAGATTATAATAAATGATAGAGTTTAAGAACGTAAAAAAGGTCTATCCTAACGGAACAGTTGCTCTTGACGGAATAGATCTTACGATAAATGACGGTGAATTTGTATTTATCGTCGGCGGAAACGGCTCGGGTAAAACGACTCTTACAAGACTTCTTATAAAGGAAGAAGAAATAACAAGCGGAGAGATAAGCGTCAACGGACAGGAATTATCAAAGCTTAAACCCCGCCAGGTACCTCATTACCGCCGCGGACTTGGTATGGTATTCCAGGACTTTAAGCTTTTAGAGCAGAAGACGGTATATGAAAACGTCGCTTTTGCCATGGATGTAATAGGAAAGTCTCAGAAAACCAAAAAGCTTAATGTAAAGACGGCGCTTGAGCTTGTAAGACTTGTTGACAAATGGCAGTGCAAGCCCCACGAGATTTCGGGCGGCGAGCAGCAGAGACTTGCAATAGCCAGAGCATTCGTTAATGAACCGAAGGTAATCATAGCGGACGAGCCCACGGGTAATATCGACCCTGAGATGAGCCGCGGAATAATGGAATTGCTTATCAAGATAAACCAGCAGTTTGACCGCACGGTTATCGTTATAACTCACGAAGAAAAGTTTGTAAATTACTTCAAAAAGCGTGTTATCAGAATAGATAACGGCAAAATAATAAGCGATAAAGTAGGAGGTATGTCATAATGAGACCGGGATACTTTATCAAAGAAGCATTTAAAGGCTTGTGGCGCAATAAGCGTTACAGTATTGCGACGATACTTGTTCTTATGGGCTGTCTGATAATGATAGGAAGCTCTTATATTATCTATGCCAACGTAGATTATAATATGGAGAAGCTCGGACTTGCCAAGGAGATAGTTGTATTTATCGATTCCGAAAAGGATGATGCTGAAGTAGCATCGATCGGCGCGAGAATAGCGGCGCTTGACAACGTAGACGCTGATAATATTGAATTTATATCAAAGGAAGACGCGCTTAAGGAAGAAGCAGATAAGTATTCGCAGTACGGAAACTTGTTTGAGATCCTTGAGGGAGACAATCCTCTTCGCGACTCTTACGTTATCCCTTATATGACCAACGAGGGCGTTTCAACGCTCGTTTACCAGCTTAATCAGATTGACGGAATTGCCAAAATCAATAACCGTCTTGATTTAGCGGGCAATATTGAAAACTTAAAAAGCGGTATCCTTTTTGTACTTGTGGTGTTTATGGTCATTCTTGTCGTAGTCTGCGTGTTTGTAATAGTAAACACGATAGGACTTGCGGTGATGGCGCGCGCAGATGAGATAGTTATCATGCGTTACATAGGTGCAACAGGGCGATTTATCGCAATGCCGTTTATTATCGAAGGTATAATTATAGGTGCGCTTTCAAGTATTTTGGCATATTTCGCGCAGGCGTTTATGTATGATTATATTGTTGTTTCCATAGGAGGCAGCTTCAGTATAATAAACACCTGTCCGTTCTCGTATGTACAAACTACGATACTTTTAGGATTTATCGTATCCGGACTTTTCTGCGGAATAGTGGGAAGTCTTATGTCGATGCGTAAATATCTTAAAGCATAACCAAAAAATATCGGAAGGAAAGTATACTGTGAATAAAACGAATACACAAAAAAATCGCAGCCGTAAAAGTACCGGCGGACTTCTGTGTGTTTTCAGCATAGTTCTTGTACTTGCAATTCTATTGACACTTGTTGCTTCATTTAAGGTTTACGGAGCAAGCTACTCGGGAGTAACTGACGCAAACGTTAAGAAGCTTGAAAACAGGCTTGACAGTATTAAAAAAGAGATAAACAATTTAAAGAGCCAGATAAATTCAACAAAAAGCAACAAAAACGCGGCTCTTGAAAATAAGAAGTCGCTTGACCAGCAGATAAAGCTTGCTCAGGACCAGATTGAGGTTACAGAGCAGTTGATAGAGACTCTGACGGCAAACATTTCTGTCAAGGAGATAGAAATTGCCGAAAAAGAAGCAACGTATGAAAAGAAGCTTGACAACTTCAAAAAAAGACTTCGCATCAACCGCGAGGAAGGCGATATAAGCTATCTTGATATGATACTTGGCGCGACGGGACTTTCTGAGTTTTTTGTTCAGATGGACCGTATCGGAAGTATGATAGAGTATGATAATAAGATCATGTCTACTATCGCTGACGACAAGGCTTTGCTTGAAAAGGAAAAGGCAGACTTTGAAACGACTCTTGCTTATCAGGTAACTCTTAAAGAAGAGCTCACAAGTACTGAAATAACACTTGCCCAACAGGCAGATGAAGCAGCAAACTATATTAACAGGCTTCTTGCAAGCGAGAGTGATTTTGCAAAACAGCTTGCGGCAAAGGAAGCCGAGCGCGACGCGCTTGATAAGGAAATTGCCGATTACGTAAAGCAGCTTCAGGCTCAGAATACAAAATACGTCGGCGGCGAATTTATGTGGCCTGTACCGACAAATTATACATATGTATCTTCCGAATGTGTATGGCGTACAAGTCCGATTTCGGGCAGACAGGAGTTCCATAACGGTATGGATATTCCCGTTGCTTTCGGAACGGACATATATGCCTCAAACTCGGGTACGGTTGTTAAGAGCCAGTGGCATAACAGCTACGGTTACTACGTAATGATCGACCACGGCGGCGGATATGCGACGCTTTATGCGCACAACAGTAAATTGCTTGTATCTGTCGGAGACGCGGTTTACCGCGGACAGGTTATTGCAAAGGCAGGCTCTACAGGAGACTCTACGGGTAACCACTGCCACTTCTCAATGTATGAAAACGGTGCAATAATCAATCCGAGAAAATATTTCCCGGCATAAATCTTACAAAGGAAGCGAAATACTTTTGAATAAAAAAATATCAATTTCAACGATGCTTGTGATTCTCGCACTTGCCGTTCTGATCACCTTCCAGCTCACGTATATTAAGGTGAACAACAAGTACGAGAGGGCGCTTAATGAAATCAAAGATACCCAACTTCTTTATGATAAGCTTGCATCAGTTGATGCTGCTTACAGAACAAATTATGTGGGAGAAATTGATGAAAACGCGCTTGTTGACGCGGTGCTTAAGGGCTATGTAAGCGGAACGGGCGACAAGTACGGCGCATATTACAATAAAGACGAATTTGCAGAAATAGTTAAAGATGAAAATGCAGAATTTGTCGGTATCGGAATAAATGCTCTTTATGATCCAAGCACGGGAGCAATAAATGTTGTTAATGTTATTCCTGATTCTCCGGCACTTGAAGCAGGACTCAAGTCAGGCGACCTTATAACGCACGTAGAGGGAATGCCGGTTGCAGAGATGGGGTATTCTACCGCGCTTGGCAATATCAAAGGCGAGGAAAAAACCTTCGCCGAGTTTACGGTGCTTCGCGACGGAAGCTACATTGATTTTAAAATAGAACGCCGCAAGGTGACCGACTATACCGTATATTCAAGGGTATACTCAAAGGACAAAAGTATAGGTATAATTCAGATACTTGAATTTGACCTTGGAACAGCACAGCAGTTCAAGGCAGCAGTAAAGGAGCTTACGGGCAAGGGCGTTAAAAAGCTTGTTTTTGACGTCAGAGACAATCCGGGCGGAAACCTTGAATCGATTGAAGAGGTTCTTGATTACCTTTTACCCGAAGGAACTATAATACGTATATACGACGCGGCAGGCAACGAGGAAACGCTTGCGTCTGATGCAGAATGTGTTGATCTTCCCATGATGGTGCTTGTTAATTCAAGTACGGCAAGCGCGGCAGAGCTGTTTTCAAGTGCGCTTCGTGACTACGGCAAGGCAAAGCTTGTCGGAGAAACGACTTACGGCAAGGGAACGATGCAGACAATAATGCCCTTGTACGATGGCTCGGCGATAAGCGTATCAAGCAGTATGTATTCGCCGCCCGTGTCGGATAATTATGAGGAAGTCGGAGTTGTGCCTGATATAAAGGCGACGCTTCCTGATGAATTAAAAAACAAATCAATATTCCTTTTAACTGACGACGAGGATACACAGCTTGCCGCCGCAATTAAGGGGTTTTCAAAGTAATATAAAGTAATATAAAGATAAACATCAAAAGGAGACTTATAAAAATGGCAAACGGAATGACTGTTACAACAGACGGTTTTAAGAAACTTGAGGCGGAGCTTTCCTACCTCGTAAATACTAAGAGAGAAGAAGTTAAGGAAGCGATTGCGGTTGCAAGATCGTTCGGCGACCTCTCGGAAAACAGCGAATATGATGAAGCAAAGAATGAGCAGGCAAAGGTAGAAGCAAGAATTGCGGAGCTTGAAGAAATTCTCAAGAACGTAACGGTAATTGATGAAAGCTCTATCAGCACCGACGTTGTCGGACTCGGAACAAAGGTAAAGATCCGCGACGTTGAATACGGTGATGAAGAGGATCTTTCAATTGTAGGATCAAACGAAGCGGAATCTCTCGCCGGAAAAATTTCCGACGTATCTCCTCTCGGTATTGCACTTATCGGTAAAAAAGTGGGAGACGTTGTAACGGTTGAAGCACCTTCGGGAGCTTACAAGATTGAAATTCTTGATATTTCTCTTGATAAATAAGAAAAAAGGTGCCGATGGGCGAGTGTTTAAAAGGATATTTTTAAAAAGAGGCGGTGTAACTATAGTGGTTGCACCGCTTCTGCTCATTTTTTATGCAACTTTTTCGTTTCGCATTTTTCCATTAAAGACAGTAATTTTTTCAGGCAAGTACATATAAAGAGCTCCTGTTATTTGCAAATATTTTATTACATCTGATGTTTCTTGTAAAGGTGTCTTGATATGTTGAAATGATTATGGTATAATAAATACAGAACTTTACGGAGATAAAAGCCAATGAAAGATGATAAAATTCAACTTTTTGAAGATAAAAAGATAAGAACTGCTTGGAATGAAGAAACTGAAGAATGGTATTTTTCTGTCAGTGATGTTGTAGAGATTCTGACCGACAGTAAAGATGTAAAGCAGTACATAAAGAAAATGAGAAGCCGTGATGATGAACTTGATTTGAGGTGGGGTACAATTTGTACCCTAACTGAATTAACTGCGGCAGATGGCAAAAAATATAAAACGACCGTTGCAGATATTGCCGGAATACTCCGTATCATTCAGTCTATTCCATCACCTAAAGCAGAACCTTTTAAACTGTGGTTAGCCGAAGTTGGCAAAGAGAGAATTGACGAAACTATTGATCCCGAACTTGCAATAGACAGAGCATTGGAAACATATCTTAAAAAGGGATATGATGAGGATTGGATTCACCAAAGAATATTATCAATCAGAGTTCGTAATGAATTGACTGCTGAATGGCAGCAAAGAGGTGTGGAAAAAGGTAAAGAATATGCTATCCTCACCGATGAAATCACAAAAGCATGGTCGGGAATGACTACAAGAAAATATAAGAATCTCAAAGGACTTACGAAAGAAAACCTGAGAGATAATATGAGCACAACCGAGCTTATATTAAATATGCTTGCAGAAACATCTACAAAGGACATATCAAAAGAAGAAAAACCTGAAGGTTTTGCAGAAAGCCTAAAGGTTGCTAAGTCTGGCGGTGAGGTTGCGAAAATAGCAAGAGAAGCTCTTGAGAAAAGAACAGGCAAACCTGTTATAACTTCACAAAATGCTGCCGAGTTAAATAAGGTTGTAACAAAACTCATTGAAGGTATCGCTGAAGAAACACAAGAATAATGTATCAAAAGTATTTACAGATTCTGACGGCAATGTAGCTGTTTATACAAAAAGAGGAAAACTCAGTAAAATGAGTTTTCCTCTTTTCTTGCCT
>JAZNQU010000062.1:0-4809 GCA_045590315.1 Eubacteriales bacterium | reverse complement strand
TTCGGGTGTTGAGCTTCTTTATACATTTGACAAAAACAAGAAACTCACAGGTGTTGTTGCGAATATAGCGTGCCCTGCACAGATACTTGAGCAGAGAAGCTTTATATCGGGCGACTATTGGGGCAGAACAAAGGCAATACTTCGTGAAAAGCTCGGAGAGGACGTATATCTTCTCGGACTTTGCGGGGCGGCAGGCGACCAGTGCCCGAGAGACCTTGTCCGCTGGGTAGAGCCTGAAACACCCATTGATGACCCGAATGTAAAGCGCCCGAACGTTATCGAGCATAAAGCAGACCCGTCTATGTACGATATAAGCGGGTGCAATAGAGTGGGCAAGAGAATTGCAAACGAAATTATCTCCGTATACGAAGATATTGCAGAATTAAAAGATGAAGCAATATTCGAGCATAAAGTAATCGACCTCGATCTTCCGTTCAGAAAAGTAACGATGGCAGATTATAATAACGCAGTCCGTGAGCTTGAGTATTACATCACCAAGAACTCGCATAAGGACGTATTCAACTTTGAGGATACCGCACGTATGCACGTATACGCAGGGACAATTTCGAGATACCGCGAGCAACAGAACAAAGAGATACACACTATCGAATACCACGTTATCCGTCTTGGTGACATTGCCATAGCGACAAACCCGTTTGAGCTTTTCCTTGATTTTGGTAACAGAATAAAGGCAAGAAGCTATGCAAAGCAGACCTTTATCGTACAGCTTTGCTGCGGTAAGGACGGTTATCTTCCTACCGAAAAGGCAGAGAAGGCAGGGCATTACAGCGCTTACGTATCAAGCGGTAAGGTAGGCCACGAGGGCGGCGACCTTCTCACAAGAGAAACTATTACGGAAATCAACAATATGTTTTAAAAACAAAGCGGAGTATCGTGCGATACCCCGCTTTGTTCATCATTTTATATTATCGCTGATATTTGAAAGCATAACGGCAGTCTGCGCACGCGTAAGTCCGTCATAAGGGGAGATATTACCGTAAGAGTCTCCGCTGAGTATGCCGAGAGTCGATAAGACTCCTATACTTTCATGTGCCCATACAGGCACACTTGAAGCATCGGCATATACTGCAATCGTAGCATTGGATGCGACCTGAGTGTCGTTTGAAAAATTATAAAGCCGTTCTATCATTACAGCGGCTTCGGCGCGTGTAATCTGGTTGTTGGGACAGAAGAGAAGCTCTTCTCCCGATTTGATTCCGCTTGTTACGCCAAGAACGCTTGCCGCGGCGATATACCCCTTGTATTCTTCGGGGATGTCAGCGTCATCCGCATAGCCTGTGCCACTGACGGAAGTAAACCCGTCATACCCTGCATTTTTCATAAGCGCTGTGCAGAATTCTGCACGAGACACGGGAATGTCGGGCAGAAAAGTATAAACGCCGTTGCTTGATTCAAAACTCATCGCGCCGCAGGAAGCAGTCCTTATAGCCGCGTAATGCGCCCAATGACCGTCAAGGTCGGCAAAAACGATATTGGTGTCAGGCTCGCGTACATTGAGGCTTACGCGCGCCGTTTCGGATGTGTTGCCGTATTTATCGCACGCCGTGTATTCAAAATAGTCTGTGCCCGAATAATCGCTGTCAGGAGTGTACGAAAAGCTGCCTGTTGATTTGTCGATGAGTACAAGATCGCCGCTTAAAGGCGCAGATACTATTTTAAAGGTAAGCGCATCGTTTTCCGGGTCGGCTGCTTTAAGCTTGCCGAAAATCGACATACCGCTGTAGGTAGATAAGGAAGTGCTTACGTTGTTTTGTATTATCGGAGACGCGTTTTCCTTTTCAAGCAAATAGACAGAGCAGGTATAGACAGCGCCGCTGTTCTTGTCTGTACAGAAGGTAAAGCTTGTGCTTATTTCACTCGAATTTCGCGGAACAAAGCGCAGATTGGACAGATTTTTGTTGCTTATATTCTGATTTTCAGCGATTGCGATGTTGCCGAGCATAAGGGTGCCGGAGTTTTGGTCGGGCAGGCTTCTTATTGTGATTGCGTCAATTTTTTCAAGGCCTGTTGCTTCAACAAAGTCATTGACTTCAAAATATACGTCGCGGCTGACAAGGTTTACTTTGGTAAGCCCGTATTCACTTGCAATAATATCAAGTGCGGGGGAAACTGTGAAAGCGCCGGCCTGTAAAGTCAGTGAAAATACTAATGTCAGAATGAGCGGAATAAGGATTTTTTTGTTCTTTTTCTTATCCATATTTTATTTACCATCCCTTTCTTGGTGCAAAATGTACCTTTTTACAAAAATACTATTCGGCAATACCTCTGCCTTTATTCATACAGACATTTTTGGTAACATTTATTTTACAAAACTTTCAAAATATAATGATTTCGTGTGTCAAAAATATATTTGTGCAAATTGTGGAAAATAACAAGAAAAAAATTAAACAAATGGTCCAAAAACGAGACAAAACGAATATAAGAGCATTATTTAGGTAAAAAAAGTTGGATATTTGGTCAAATTGTCAAAAATGTGGTATATCTTTTTTGTTAATAATATGCATTGTAATTTATGCGTGAATATAGTAAAATTAAAGTGTCGTTCAGACACGAAAAAAATTAGCCAAAAGGCAAGGAGAAACAAAATGAAAAAGATTCTTTCTATCCTTCTCGCACTTGCTATGGTATTCGGCGCAAGCTTTGCTTTCACAGCATGCGACGATACTACTGTTGACAGCGGTGACGTATCAGAAAGCGACACTGTAGCAGAAGACGTAATCGACCCTGAATTCAAGGTTGGTTTCATTTTCCTTCACGACGAAAACTCCACTTATGACAAGAACTTCATGGACGCTGCAAAGGCAGTTCAGGCTGAACTCGGTCTTACAGACGAACAGGTTCTCTTCAAGGTTGGCGTTGACGAATCAAACGCATGCTACGAAGCAGCAGCTGAACTTGTTGATGCAGGATGCGACCTCGTATTCGCGGACTCCTTCGGTCATGAAACATACATGATCCAGGCAGCAGAAGAATTCCCGGAAGTA
Organism: Eubacteriales bacterium; assembly: GCA_045590315.1. Taxonomy (GTDB): domain Bacteria; phylum Bacillota; class Clostridia; order Oscillospirales; family CAG-272; genus UBA4717. The sequence goes on along the minus strand of JAZNQU010000062.1, from coordinate 1,804 downwards.
CAGTTTGCTCATGCAACAGGTACAAAGTCCAAGACAGAAGGTCTTGCTAACTACCACAACGCATTCGCTTCCATCTACGAAGGCAGATACCTTGCAGGTGTTGCTGCTGGTATGAAGCTTAACGAAATGATCGCAAACGGCGACATCACACCTGAAGAAGCTAAGATCGGTTACGTTGGCGCATTCAACTACGCTGAAGTTGTTTCCGGTATGACATCCTTCTTCCTCGGTGCAAGAAGCATTTGCGAAAGTGCAACAATGGAAGTTATTTATACAAACTCCTGGTTTGATATAGCTCTTGAAAAGGAAGCAGCTATCAAGCTTATGGACAATAACTGCGTACTTATAAGCCAGCACGCAGACTCTGAAGGCGCTCCTAAGGCGTGCGAAGAAAGAGGCGTTCCGAACGTTGCTTACAACATCAGCACAATTTCTATCGCTCCCACAACAGCTCTCATCTCTTCGAAGATCGACTGGGCTCCTTACTTCAGAATGATCATCAACGCTACATTGAATGGCGAAAACTTTGAAACAGACTGGTGCGGTTCTCTCGCAACAGAATCCGTTCTTCTTACAGAGCTCAACGCAGCAGTTGCTGCTGAAGGCACAGCTGAAAAGCTCGCTGAAGTTGAAGCAGGTCTCAGAGACGGCTCCATCAAGGTATTCGACACATCCAAGTTCACTGTAAACGGTGCAGCTCTTGATGAATACCTTGCAGACGTTATCGACGAAGGCGACTTTGTTCCTGAAATAAACGTAATCGCTGACGGCGCATTCAACGAATCTGCACTCAGAAGTGCTCCTTACTTCGATATCAAGTATATCGACGGCATTTCCGAACAGTAATAAGATAAGAAACTTAAGGCGGAGTGCCGTCAGGCGCTCCGCCTCAAGTCTTTTATTGTTTAGTTTTTAAAAGAGGGCAGAAGGCCTTTCTGCATTGTTTTCAAAACTAAACGGAGGTATATTTAAGTGAGTGTTGCAATAGAACTCAGAAATATCACCAAGCGCTTTGGGAGCGTTGTGGCAAACCACAATGTATCGCTCAGTGTTAATAAAGGCGAGATACTTTCGCTTTTAGGAGAAAACGGAAGCGGTAAAACAACGCTTATGAATATGATCTCGGGTATCTACTACCCCGATGAAGGTCAAATATTCATTGACGGAGATGAGGTTGTTATCCGTTCTCCCCATGAGGCTTTCGATTATAAGATCGGTATGATCCATCAGCACTTTAAGCTTGTTGATTTGTTTTCAGCCGCACAGAATGTAGTTTTAGGCCTTAAGGAAGATGAAAAGTACGATATCAAGGCTGTTTCTGCGCGTGTTAAGGAAATCAGCGAAAAATACGGTTTTGATATTGATCCCGATAAAAAGATCTATGAAATGTCGGTTTCCGAAAAGCAGACCGTTGAAATAATTAAGGTTCTGTACAGGGGTGCGGATATCCTTATCCTTGATGAACCGACCGCGGTTCTCACTCCTCAGGAAACAAGAAAGCTTTTTGCAGTGCTTCGCAAGATGCGTGATGCCGGAAAAGCTATAATCATAATCACTCACAAGCTCCACGAGGTTTTAGCACTTTCAGACAGAGTTTCAGTACTCAGAAAGGGCGAGTACGTAGGTACTGTCAACACAGCTGAGACTACAGAGTCTGAGCTTACCGAAATGATGGTTGGTAAAAAGATAGACCTCAATATTGACAGAGCAGAGCCTGAAAATGTAGAGGACAGACTTGTTGTAAAAGGCGTTGACTGCGTAAACCGCGAGGGAAGTCGGAGGCCAAGCGGTCTTAGGAAGACAA
>JAZNQU010000061.1:0-20918 GCA_045590315.1 Eubacteriales bacterium | reverse complement strand
GGCGGTTACTTTATCAGTCTTGACGTTCCCGCAGGTTGCGCAAAGCGTGTGCACAAGCTTGTAAGCGATCTTGGCGTAACGCTCACTCCTGCAGGCGCGACTTTCCCTTACGGAAACGATCCTGACGACTGCAATATCCGTATTGCTCCCACCTTCCCTCCGATTGACGAGCTGAAGGCGGCAAGCGAAATACTTTGCCTTTGCGTAAAGCTTGCAGCTATTGAAAAAATGTATATGTAATTAAAAATCGCCGGAGAGTGCTCCGGCGATTTTTTGTAAAATTTCAAGAAAACTATTGACAAAACGCAGACTCGGTGATATAATACGGACATCACTAAAACAAAACCTATGATTAAGAGTAGTAGCTTGAGTCATAACGCTCAAAGAGAGTCGCGGATGGTGAAATCGCGGCAGCGGCGGCACGAGTGAATGGACTTATGAGGGCGACCGAAAGCGGATTTTCGCAAGTAGCAGTCGACGGTTTCACTCCCGTTACAGAGTAGCTCGTATGTCGGTACGAGGTGAGAGGATGAAATTTTCATCAAATTGGGTGGCACCGCAGTTTATTATTTACTGTCCCTGCAAAAAAGCAGGGACAGTTTTTTATACCGGGAGGAAAAAATGCTTTTCGTTAAACGATGGCGACTTTAAGTTTTTGCCCACACTTTAAAACTATAATTTACATAAAAATATGATTTATAACAGAAGGAGAAATATAATGAACTTCAACAATATAAATTTTGACACGTATTTTCAGAATTATCCCAACGACGAAGGCTTTTTCGGTCCCTATGGAGGTTGCTATATCTCGGACGACCTCAAAGCAGCGATGGCAGAGATAACCGACGCCTACTATTCAATTTGTCAGTCACGCAAATTTATCGACGAGCTTCGCCGTATCCGCAAGGAATTTCAGGGCAGACCTACACCGGTTACACACCTTGAGAGATTAAGTAACTCTATCGGTAACGTCCAGCTTTACGCAAAGCGTGAGGATCTTAACCATACGGGAGCGCACAAGCTAAATCACTGTATGGGCGAGGCGCTTTTAGCAAAGTATATGGGCAAAAAGAAGATTATCGCCGAAACGGGTGCCGGACAGCACGGTGTTGCTCTTGCTACAGCTGCGGCATACTTCGGTCTTGAGTGCGATATTTATATGGGCTCTGTCGATATAAAGAAGCAGGCTCCAAATGTTGCAAGAATGAAGATACTCGGAGCTAACGTCGTTGAGGTAACGCACGGACTCGCTACTCTTAAAGAGGCTGTTGACGCAGCATTTGCCGCATACAGCAGAGAGTATAAGGATTGTATCTACTGCATAGGCTCGGTTGTCGGTCCTCACCCTTTCCCGATGATGGTAAGAGATTTTCAGTACGTTGTCGGTGAAGAGGCGAGAGCGCAGTTTATCGAGATGACGGGACATCTTCCCACGGCTATCACTGCTTGTGTTGGCGGCGGCTCGAACTCTGCAGGCTTCTTCGCAGGATTTTTAAATGACCCCGTAAGCATTTACGGCGTTGGGCCTCTCGGACGCGGAACAAAGCTCGGCGACCACGCCGCAAGTCTCCAGTACGGCACAGAGGGAATTATGCACGGCTTCAACAGCATTATGCTCAAAGACGAAAACGGCGAACCTGCTCCCGTGTATTCGGTAGCGAGCGGACTTGACTATCCTTCGTCGGGCCCCGAGCACGCGTTCCGTCGTGACCTTGGCAGAGTTAAATATGACACTGTTGGCGATGAAGATGCAGTTGATGCTTTCTTTAAACTTTCGAGAATGGAAGGAATCATTCCCGCAATCGAAAGCAGCCACGCAGTAGCGCACGCAATCCGTCTTGCAAAGGAAATGAAGAAGGGTTCAATCCTTATCTGTCTCTCGGGTAGAGGTGACAAGGATATGGACTATATCATCGAAAATTACGGAATCAGATAAAAAACAAAAATCCGTGTTTAAAAACACGGATTTTTATTTTGTCTGAATATATTTATCGGTGTACATATATCCGACGCCTCGTACAGACGATATGACATTGATTCCAAACGCTTTGCGCGTTTTCTGCCTTAAATAGTTCACATAAACGTCTGTAATATTCGCCGGGTTTTCAAGAGGGTTGACCTTCCACACCTTTTCAAGCAACTCTTCTCTTGAAACGGGCATATTTGCCTTCTTCTTAAGATATGAAAACAAATCTGCCTCCTTTGAAGTCAGGCTGACAGCGATGCCCTTGTAAATAAGATCATGTCCGACAAGCATCACTCTGCTTTGAGAATCGCCGTACAAAAGATTGTACATATCAAGAAGCGCTTCTCTCATTTCTTTCCACGAAAAGGGCTTGACAAGCAGTTTTCCGACTCCTTTGGGTATCGAATCTCCGTTTTCAAAAAGGTATATGCTTTTTGAATAATCACACTCGCCGGTTATTTTATATGATGAATCTATAACGTTGATATTACCGTCTGCACGCGTTGATATCCACGCTTGAAAATCAAGCTCTTTTGCAATGAGCACGATAAGCCTTGCCATATATTCATTTTTGGACAGGATTTTAACACTGCACTTGCTCATTCTACCCTCTCAGAAAACATTATTGTCTTCAGTATATACTAATTTCCCCAAAAATGCAAGTCGATAACTTGACAACAGGCAAAAATCAAGATAAAATTATAATAATTATTCCCTTTTGAAAGGATTTTGAATATTATGCCACGTGAACAACTCCCAAAAGAAGAAGCAGAGCTTCTCAAGGAACACAGAGACAGACTTAAACAGCGTTTTTTGACTCAGGACACCGACTATATGAACGATGCCCGTTTGCTTGAGTTGCTCATTACATACGCCATTCCGCGTAAGGACGTGTATCAGACTGCCGTTAAACTGCTTGCCCAATTCGGCGATATCGAAAGCGTTCTTTGTGCAAATGTCGACGAGCTTTGTTCGGTTAAAGGAATCGGTAAAAACACGGCAATTCTTATAAGTCTCATGAATGTTCTGAGAAGAAGAGCCATAATTGCTAAAAACAACCGTAAAACCTTCAATAATCCCGGTGCTATAGGCAGAAAAATGTGTGAATTGTTCAGCGGTGTAAAGTCGGAAAAGGTGCTCGTGTTGACTTTTAACGGCTCAATGCAGCTTTTAAGTCGTGTGTGGCTTTCATCAAGTCATCCGAGCGAATGTATTGTTGATAACAGAGAGCTTGCAAAAATCATTTTAAACGAAGAAGTTGCACACGTCGCCATTGCTCACAATCATCCAAACGGCAACATACTTCCGTCAGCTGAAGATATACGCACCTCCATGGAGCTTGGAAAGCTTATAGAAACGATGGAGGTACACCTTATAGATACGTTCATCGTCTCAGGTGATGAGTACTATAGAATAAGTGATGCGATACACTATGTCGGCGATTTGGAAAAACGTAATTCAGATACCTACTCATACGTATATGAAGAAGTTTTAGACAACATAGATTTTGTAGAGCTTGCCGAATATATTGCAGAACAGGAAGCCAAAAAGAAAGTATAACAAATTGCCCTGCGGAAATTATCCGCAGGGCATCTTTTTATTTGTCAGTTTCTTTCCAGAAGCGTTTAAGCAATTCTTCAAGCGAAAGACGGTCGCCGACAAGCTTCATATGCTTCCAATGAGACGGGTACATACAAGTGTATTCGCGTGTTGCGTATCTGTCGTCAACAAGAAGCACGGCACCCCTGTCGTCTTCGCTTCTGATAACTCTGCCCGCCGCCTGAAGAACTTTTATCATTCCGGGAATACGGTAAGCATAGTCATATCCGCGCATATACTCGTCATCAGAATTTTGATTGTAATACTCGCAAATGAGATTGGAGTCATCGTTTATACCGGGAAGACCCACGCCTATCACAGCACATCCGATAAGCTTTTCGCCTGCATAGTCCACTCCCTCGGAAAATACTCCGCCAAGCACACCGAAAGCAAGCATTGAATCAACGCAAGGCGCATCTTTTTGCACTTTTTCTGTCGTTTCGTTCTTTGCAAAAAAGTCAGAGCCTCGCATAAGTCCGATATCAGAAAGCTTGGCAAGAACATCGTCAGGCTTGCTGTTTTCAAGTATCTGTTCGCTCAAGTCCGCGTTTTTTTCAAAGCTCTTTATATAGTCATCCCGCTCGTGCTCAGTCATACCGCTTTTCTGCACGATCGTTTTTACAGACGGATACTTTTTGCAAAAAGCTGTGTGGACCTCGCTCATATATTTGTATGACGGGAAAAAGGCTATATAGTTTCCTTCCTTTGCACTTATAAACGTATAGAGCAGTGAGACAAGTGCAGATACGGTTGCACGTCTGTCATCAAGTCTGGTACTGAACTTATATGTTGTGGCAAGGCATAAATTTTCTTTCAAAAACGGCGAGTCAAGAACAAGAGAAAGGTCATTCTCATCTCCGCCAAGAATATTTTTGTAGTAGTCTGCAGGCGAAAGAGTTGCCGAAAAAAGTACTGTTGCCCTGCCAAGAGAAAGCCTGCTTTTTACCACCCCGGACGGATCAACGCAGACCTGCCTGAAGGTATAGTCTCCGTTTTTATATTCGATAAGACTTACATATTTTTCATCATAATACTCAGCTATCTTCAGATATTTTTTTATGTCAAAATACAGCTCCGTCATTTGTTTTGGCAGTTCTGATTTATTCCTGAAATAATAGTCAAATGCTTCGACCAACTCCCCAAGCTTTTGATTCAGCCGTCCAAACGGCTTATTGCTTTTATATACACCGATTGCTCCTGCGTGGCGCACGTTCACTTCGATAAGCTTTTCGGCACTTTTCATATATTCAAACGTTTCATAAAGCTTTGGAAACAGTATTCTTTCAGATGAGCTGTGATTTAACAAAAGCTTCTCTATATCACGGCTTTTTATGCTGTGCGAGTACATAGAGCGTGCACGGTCTCCGAGATTGTGAGCCTCGTCCACAAGGAAAATATAGTCGCCGACGTTTAAAAAGTAACGTCTTAAAAATACTATCGGGTCAAACAGATAGTTGTAGTCGCAAATTACAAGCTCGCACCACTCTGATATCGCAAGAGAGAGCTCGTACGGACACACGCTGTGGCGTTTGGCATAAGACTGAATGGTATCAAAATCAAATATTCTTTCGTTTTCCAAAGCGTCGCTCAGTGCTTCGTTAATGCGGTCGTAGTGCCCGAAAGCATTCTGACAAAGCGTAGGATCGCAGGTGTCAAGATGACTCTGACAGGCGCGTTCTCTTGCGCTGATGATTATACACGATGCTTCAAGTCCTTTTTCACACAACAGTCTGAACGCGTCCATAGCCGCTTTGGCTATCGTTGTTTTTGAAGTAAAGTAGAATATCTTCTCGCCGTATCCGTTTCCGGCGGCTTTTACGGCAGGAAAGAGCGCGGACATCGTCTTGCCGATGCCTGTTGGAGCCTCGGCAAAGAGCTTCTTTTTTGTGCATATCGCCTCGAGTGCGTATTCGGCAAAAATCCTTTGCCCATCCCTGTAATCTTCATAAGGAAAGGCAAGCTTCTTTGCACTCTTCATAAAGCTATGACGCCTTTCAAGCTTTTTCTTTTCAAGAGCTATGTATTCGGAAAGTATATTTTCAACGAAGGCACATAGGTCGTCTGTTTCATAAAAATAGTCAAATTTAACTGTGTCCTCATTTGAAATATCGCAATAAGTCAGCCTGACGGTGATATTCTCAAGGCCCTTTTCGTCTGCATACATATACGCATAGCACATAGCTTGGGCAAGATGCGTCGGACAGCTGTCTTTTTCCATTACCGAAACGGGAACGTTTATACACTTTATCTCTTCAAGTATATATCCGTCTTCTGTCTGAATGATACCGTCGGCACGACCTGTCAGCATAATGCTTATATCATCAAATTCAAAAAGCTTTTTGAGAGTGACCTCCGGAGCATATACCGCGCCGCCGAGCTTTTGCAGTTTATTGTGAAGCCTTATGCTTTCAACTACTCTGAAAGCGTTTCGGCGCATATCTATATCTCCGCTTGGCAGCATTTTTTCGCAAAGCTTACGCACGGATACCGACAAAATCCCATCCATAGTTCACCCTCCTTTTTCTTTACTCGTATATATTTTATATCAAAACCGCAAATTATGCAATAGCTGTTAAAATTAAAGTAAACAACAAATGTAAATCTTCTCGTGCGCACTTGCTTTTTCTGTTATCTGTGTTATAATATTATATAGTAAAAGCTTGAACTCTGAAGAAAGGTGTGATATAAGCGTGCTTGAAAATATACTGATATGCCCTAAATGCAGGCAGGCACTTTCAAAAGAAGGCAATTCCTTTATATGTAACAGCCGCCACACCTACGATATCGCGGCAAGCGGATATGTAAATATGAATACAAAGCCCACTCCTTCAGGCGACTCTGTCGAAATGGTAAAGGCGCGCTCAAACTTTCTTGATGCAGGCTACTACGAACCGTTTTTGTCTGCGGTAAAGCGCACTGTTTTAAGCTTTTCACCACACACGATTGTAGACGCAGGCTGTGGCGAGGGATATTATTCTGCTGCAATCGCAAACGAAAACAAAGATTTGAATGTATACGGCTTTGATTTATCAAAGTCTGCGATAAACAAGGCGGCAAAAAGAGTATCAAACAAAAACGGAAATGCCTTATTTATGGTATGCGGTATATTTGATCTTCCGCTTAAAGACAACAGCGTTGACGTTGTACTTAGTATGTTTGCCCCTCTTGCCGAGAACGAATTTGCAAGAATACTTAAACCGGGCGGCCGTATTATTATGTGCGTTGCCGGCAAGGATCACCTGCTTGGATTGAAAAATGCCTTATATGATGACGTATATCTCAACCAACCTGAAAAAGTAAGCGCACCTGACGGATTTTCTGAAGTATCAAGAGAGAAAGTCAGATATTCTGTGAAAATAAAAGGCAACAAGGCAATTCTTGATTTATTTACTATGACTCCCTACTATTGGAAAACATCAGAGTCGGATGCGGCAAAGCTTGAGTCGCTTGATGAGCTTGAAACAACACTTGATTTTGATATTATCGTATTTGAAAGGTCGGACTCCTGTAATGAAAGCTTCCATAATCATTCCGGCGTATAACGAAAGCGCCATAATAGAAAAGAATATACGAGAGCTTGATAGCTATTTAAGTAAGCATCTGTCCGACTACGAGATCGTTATCGTAAGCGACGGCAGCCGGGACGAAACTCGTGATATAGTAAAAAACAAGCTTGTGTGCGAGCATATAATTGATGCAGGCTACGACGATAACCGCGGAAAAGGCGGTGCGCTTAAAGCGGGCGTTTTGGCATGCTCGGGCGACATAGTTGTCACCACCGACTGCGACCTTGCCTACGGCTGTGAAGTAATAGTACAAGCTGTAAATATTATGAAAAATGATCCCGGTATAAAAATACTTATCGGTTCAAGAAGTATCGCAAAAGACGGCTTTTCCGGTTATCCGATAATACGAAAAATTGCTTCAAAAATCTATTTTAAGCTTCTCTCGCTTTACGCAGGACTCAGTGTCAGCGATTCCCAGTGCGGCTTCAAGTGCTATGAGAACAGCGTCGCAAAGATGCTTTTTGAAAATCTTGAAACCTACGGTTTTGCTTTCGACCTTGAAATACTGCTGTGCGCAAAAAATCACGGAATAAAAATACACGAGCTGCCCGTGAGTATAAAAAATCACGGAGAATCAAAAATAAGCATTATAAAAGATTCACTAAGAATGCTCTCTGACGTAAGAAAAATAAAAAAACGCTGCGCAAAACGCGGAACGGAGAAATAAATGATCAAAATGATACACGCGGCTGACATTCATCTTGACAGCCCCTTTGCAATGCTTGATTTGCAGAAATCCGAGCTCAGACGACAGGAACTGCGCTCGTCGTTTGACGCGCTTATAAACCTTGCGTACTCAACGCGGGCAAATCTTATGATCATCGCAGGCGACTTATTTAACGGGGCATTCGTGACTCACGAAACGCTTAATATGATAACGCGCGGTTTTGAATCAATACCCGACTGCCGTATAGTCATCGCGCCCGGTAACCACGATCCGGCAGGAGAAGACAGTATATACAATAAAATCAGGTTTTCAAATAACGTTTTCGTGTTTAACTCTCCTGAATTGACCTCTTTTGACTTTCCGGATATCAACTGCACGGTTTACGGATACGCCTTTACTTCAAGTCGTATGGAAAGTTGTCCGATCGGCACCATTGGTCCAAAAGATAAATCAAGGGTGAATATTCTTGCAGCACACGCTGATATGACCTCTCCGATATCGCCTTACGCGCCTTTGAGCGAGCGCGACATCGAGCTTGCAGGCTTTGATTACACGGCTCTTGGCCACGTTCACAACTCAAGCGGAGTAAAGGCGCTCTCTAACGGCACCTACTACGCATACAGCGGCTGTCTTGAAGGAAGAGGCTTTGACGAAACCGGCGAAAAAGGCGTAATCACGGCAAGGCTTGAAAAGGATAACGGAAAGCTTGCCTTTGAATCGAAATTCGTACCGTTTTCAAAGCGCACGTACCTCACTCATTCGCTCGATATCACCGGAAGTGACAGTAACACGGCAATACTTGCAAAAATAGACGCGTGTATAAAAGAATCAAAATACAACGATTCCCACGCAGTAAAATTTGTTCTGACAGGACTTCTTGATCCCTCTCTCAGAGTATTTACACACTATCTTGAACAGCAGATAAGCTCTCTGTTTTTATGCAAAATAGAGGATAACACGCTTCCCCTTTACGAGTGTTCATACCTTGAGTCCGACCCCTCGATACGCGGTGCGCTTTTTGACAAGCTCCGTGTACTTCTTGAGTCTGAGGACCGAACTCAGCGTGAAATTGCGTCAATGGCTTTAAGGTACGGTCTTATTGCACTTTCGGGCGGCGAGACCTCTGATTTTACTCAATGAAAGGAGTCGGAAAGTTATGATTATCGAAAAAATACATATCGACAGCTTCGGAAACTTGCAGAATATAACGCTCGGACTTTCTGACGGTGTAAATATAATCGAAGGAGCAAACGAGTCGGGAAAATCGACTGTTGCGGCCTTTATCAAATTTATATTCTACGGACTTTCAAACAAAAAGGGCGACAAACAGCTTTCCGAACGCGACCGATTTATAAACTGGAACACGGGTTCTGCCGGAGGTTACCTTGAATTAAAGTCGGACGATGAAAAATACCGTATTGAACGCACTGTTATTATCGCAGGGCAGAATGTTGACGGAAGTGAAAGCAAGAAAAGCTACAGAGAGGGCTGTCAGATAATAGCCTTGTCAAACAACTCCGTCCTTTCAGGATATTCTTCTCCCGGCGAATACTTTCTCGGAGTTGACGAAGAGCTTTTTGAAAAAAGCGCATTCGTAAGTCAGCCCGGCGGTACAAAAATCGACGGAAACAAGCTTCTTGATTCTATTGAAAACATACTTTTTTCGGCAAGTGAAAACATAAATATCACGAAAGCATTAAAAAAGCTTGACGCGTCAAGAGTTGCGCTTCTTCACAAAAACGGCGGCGGCGGACAGATATTCGAGCTTGAAACCAAGTGCGCTCAGCTTGAAGCAAAGCTTGAGAGCGCAAAAAGCATCGCCGGCGATATTTTAAACAATGAAAATTCACTCAGAGAAGCAAAGAAAAATCTTGAATCTGCTCTTTTAAAGAAAGACAAGCTTAACAAAGTAATAACAGCCTTTGAAAACTCAACTGTTATCACCCTTTTTGATAAATTACACTCAATTGAAGCACAGGCGGCAGAGGCGGAAGATGTTATTTCTTCTCTCAAAGCAAAATATACCGTTGACGGTTTATATCCTGATGACGAATATATTTCAAAGCTTGAAGCTCTTTGTGAAAAGCTCAGGGCTTTAAAGGAAGAGGTATATAAGAAAGAGGCCGAACTCAATGAGGTCAAAAACAGCTTTGACAACATAGGGGATGGTACCGCTGCAAGCTATGATAAAGTACCCGACATATTAAGCCGTCTTGACTCCTGCAAGCAGAAAAAGCATACTTCTGCTGTTTTGTCATGGGCGTTTGGAATATTCACTCTCCTTTTTGCTCTCGGCGGCGCGCTCAGTATTTATTTGAATTATTTCTCAGAGATTGGCATAATTTTACTTTTCTCAGCTTTGCTTCCGTTTGCTCTGTCACTGATATTTATGGGAGTCACACTCTCTGCAAACAGCGCGCTTGGAAAGCTTTATGGCGAATACGGCGTTCAAAACGAAAGCGCATTTATGGTTGTATTAAAGGATATCGAAAACAAGTACTTATCCAAAAAAGACTATGAAAGCAAAATAGAATCTTTGGAAGCCACCTACAAGCTCGCGCTTGAAAAGTCCTGCCTTGCAGAAGAAGAGCTTAAAGGGGCAGACGTATGGAAGTTTTCAGAAACACTTGAAGAAAACCTCAAAAGCGCAAAAACGGCATCTTTTGAAATGGCGCAGGCAAAGCGCGAGAGCGAAAAGCTTTTTGAAATTCTTACCATGCTGAAAGCACAGCTTGATACATACAACGAGGACGATATCAGAAAGAGCGCTTCAGAAAACGTTGATATTTCGGGAATCGACGCCTCAAATCTTGCTTCAAAAAGGCAGGAGTACGAATTCACTTCAAAAGCGGCAGAGGCGCTTGAAGTGCGTATACACGAGCTTGAAAAATCGCTTGCCGCTCTTTATCCGCAGGCGGATAATCCTGCGCGCATAGTAGAGAAAATAGAGCTTGCAAAAAGCTTTATTGCCGAATACAGAAAAAAGCACGCGGCATATCTTCTTGCTTATCAAAAAATCGAAGAGGCGGGGACAAGTATGCGTGAAAGCATTTCTCCCAAGCTTGCCGATTTCACCAGCAAGATCATGAGCGATCTTACGGGTGGAAAATACTCTGAAATTGGCATAAACTCAGACTTGAAAGTTACCGTACGCACAGAAAACGGAATGAAGGAGCTTGAGTATTTAAGCGCCGGAACGCAGGACATCGTGTATGTAAGTCTCAGGCTTGCGCTTATAAACACTCTCTTCAGAAAGTCCATGCCGTGCGTTGTGTTTGATGAAAGCTTCTCAAGGCTTGATAACACAAGACTTTCGCAGATACTTAAGCTTTTAAAGCTGACAGGCAAAAGTATGCAATGCATTCTTTTGACATCAAATTCGAGAGAAGCGTCACTTATGGATGTGTCGGCAAATTACTCGCACATAAAGCTTGAGAATAAGTAATTATATGACAGATTCTTTTGTGTTTTTTATAAATTTGTCGAAAAGTGTTGACAACCAGAAAAAAATCTGCTATAATTGCTTCCATAATAGAAAAGCTAAATGAAGTTTGCAGAAAAAAGCAATGCTTACCGAAGAAGTAAAACTTTCAGGTGCCGCACACGCGGCAAAGACTGCAAACGGATAGCTCTCTGGAGAATCCCAAACACGGGTGCCGAAGGTGCAAAGAAGTAATCACTTCTAATCTCTCAGGCAAAAGGACAGAGTATATAATCTGATTTATATGCAGATTTTTATTTTGTAATTTATTAGCCGGAGTTTGCTCCGGCTATTTTTATTTTAATTTTTATTTTTCAAAGGAGAAAAACAATGGATCAGTTTTTTAAGGCACTTGAAAGCTTTAACTCCGTGATCAACGATTTTGTCTGGACAAAAACAGGCGTATGGTTGCTCGTGGCAGTTGGCATTATTATGACTGTTGTTACATGTTGCTTCCAGATAACACACATCGGTCATTGGATGAAGCACACAATAGGAAGTCTCTTCAATAAGGAAGTAATCGGTCACAGCAAGGACAAGAAATCAATCTCGCCCTTCCAGGCTCTTTGTACAGCCCTTGCGGCGACCATCGGTACAGGTAATATCGCCGGCGTTGCGGCTGCTATAGTAATAGGCGGCCCCGGTGCGGTATTCTGGATGTGGCTTGCCGCATTCTTCGGAATGATGACAAATTATTCGGAAAACGTTCTCGGTATCTACTACCGCCGCAAAAACAAAGACGGCGAATGGTCGGGCGGAGCTATGTACTACTTGACTGACGGTCTCGGCGCAAAGAAGGGCTGCAAATGGGTCGGTAAGGTTCTTGCTGTTCTCTTCTCCTGTTTTGCAATACTTGCGTCCTTCGGTATCGGAAGTATGGGACAGGTAAACAAGATCGTTGCAAACGTTGCCAGCGCCTTTGACATAAAGGCATTCTCCTCGGTTGTACTTTACGGCGAGGTAACACTTTATAATCTTATTATCGGCCTTGTAATTATGGCTCTTGCGTCTCTCATCGTTCTCGGCGGACTTAAGAGAATCGCTTCTGTTGCCGAAAAGGTCGTTCCCTTTATGGTAATATTCTTTGTTGTAGGAAGCGTTATTATCATCGGTGTGAACTACGACCAGATAATTCCTGCTTTCAAGGCAATATTTGTAACAGCGTTTAAGCCTATGGCAGTTGTCGGCGGCGGAATCGGCGCAGTTATAGGTAAAGTTATGACTCAGGGCTTCAAGAGAGGCGTTTTCTCAAACGAGGCAGGTCTCGGTTCTTCCGTTATGGTACACTCCAACTCCAATATTAAGGAGCCTGTTGTACAGGGTATGTGGGGTATATTTGAAGTATTTGCAGACACAATAATCGTTTGTACAATGACAGCTCTCGTTGTTCTTACTTCAGGAGTTTACGACCTCAACACAGGTCTTATGAAAGAAGGTCTGAGCGACGCAACTCTTGTAGGAAGTGCGTTCAATACCGTTTTCGGCTGGGGTAATATCGGTCAGAAGTTCATTGCTGTTGCAATGTTCCTCTTTGCTTTCACCACAGTTCTCGGCTGGTCACACTACGGAACAAAAGCCTGGGAATATCTCTTCGGCACAAAGACTACTGTTATTTTCAAGATTATACATATCTTCACCATTATCTTCGGTGCTCTTATGACGTCTTCTCTCGCTTGGGATATTTCGGATACCTTCAACGGTCTCATGATGCTTCCTAACCTTATCGGTGTAGTTGTACTCTCTTCTCTTGTAATGAAGATCACCAAAAACTATGTTGACAGAAAAATCAAGAAAAAAGACGTAAAGCCTATGCTCTCCGTCTTTGAGGATATTCAGGCGGCTCACGAAAAAGAGCTTGACAAGTAATTTTGCAATCTACTCTCGCTTTATATAGGCAATGGCTTATCGCACTTTGGTGCGATAAGCCATTGTTCTTTTTATTTTATTTCAAGTACCCTCCCGGCTGCCGAAAGGATACCGAGTTTACCTGCTTCATAAGTAAGTCCGCCCTGCATATATACGGGGTAAGGCTCCTTTACGGGCGCGTCGGCTGATAGTTCAATAGACGAGCCTGACGTAAACGCTCCTGCCGCCATTATTACCTGGTCGGCATAACCGGGCATTGCCCAGGGCATCGGCGCAACGTAGGAGTCCACGGGGGAGGCGCTCTGTATACCGCCGCAGAATGCGATAAGCTTTTCTTCGCTTCCAAGTCTTACTATCTGAATAATATCGTTTCTCTTTTCAAAGTACCTCGGCTCACACTCGTATCCGAGCGACTCAAAAACGTACGCCGCGTAATGCGCGGTCTTTATGGCCTGTGCAACTATATGGGGAGCCATGAAAAAGCCCTTGTACATATTCTTCGTGTTTCCAAGCGTGGCACCGCACTCAAGTCCGATACCGACGCAGGTAAGTCTGTAAGACGCAAGCTCTACAGCACGCGCACTTCCTGCTATGTAACCGCCGCTTTCAGCCATACCGCCGCCGGGATTTTTTATAAGCGAGCCTATTATCATATCGGCACCCACGCTTGTCGGCTCGCGCTCTTCTACAAATTCTCCGTAGCAGTTATCTACCACCACGTATGCGTTCGAGTGCGACTTTGTGAGCGTTACTATTTCACCTATCTGTGAAACCGAAAGTGTAGGACGTATCATATATCCCTTTGAACGTTGGATAAACACTACCTTTACACGCTCACCGTACTCTTTAAGCGCAGAAGTGATGCCGTCAAAGTCGATATCTCCGTTTTCTTTGAGACTCACTTCCTTGTATTCTATACCGAAGTCCGCAAGTGAGCCGTTTCCGCTCTCGCCGCGTATTCCGATAACCTCTTCAAGAGTATCGTAGGGCTTTCCCGTAACCGAAAGCATAATGTCGCCCGGGCGAAGAAGTGCCGACAAGCCTATCGTCAGCGCGTGTGTGCCGTTTACGATGTTGTGACGCACGAACGCCGCCTCCGCATCGAAAACTTTAGCGTATATCTGATCGAGCGTATCTCTGCCCTTGTCGTCGTATCCGTAACCGCTTGTGGGTGCAAAGTGCGCTTCGCTTACCTTGAACTCGCGGAAAGCGTCCATCACCTTTACGGTATTTTTAAATGCTATTCTGTCTACCTCGGCAAAGACCTCTGCAAGTGCCGCAGTTGACTCTGCGTCTATCTTTTCAAGTATCGGATTCATTTGAGTTCTCCTTTTTCAATAAGCTTGTCAATAAGCCTGATACAAGCGTCCACGTCTGCCATTTCTATCATCTCGACTGACGAGTGAATATATCTCATTGGTACAGAAAGCGCGCCTGCTTTTGCGCCTGCACAGCTTCTCTGCATAGAGCCGGTATCAGTGCCGCCGCTCTCAAGTATTTCAAGCTGATGCTTTATCTTGTTTTTAGCGGCACACTCTTTTAAAGTCTCCACAATTTTCATATCGCAGATAGCGCTGTTGTCTCTTATCTTTATCGCCGCGCCGCCGCCAAGCTTCACGCCCGAAGCTTTTTGACCGGGTGTATCTCCTGCCACCGTGACGTCAACAGCGATTGCATAATCGGGCTTAACGTTATAGGATGCCGGAAGCGAGCCTCGGCAGCCTACCTCCTCTTGTGCGGTGAACACGAAATAGAGATCGTTTTCATTTTCGCCTCTTTCGTGCGCTCTTTTCAAGCATTCAATAAGGATAGCACAGCCTATTCTGTCGTCAAAAGGTCGACCTGCGTATCTTTTGCCTGCAAGACGGGTGAATGAGGGATCAATCACAGCAAAGTCGCCGATATTTATTTTCTTCTCGCTCTGCTTTCTATTTGACGTACCAATGTCGATATAATACTTTCCTGCTTGTTTGAAATCGTCGCCCGAAAGTCCTGCTTCGGGTACGAAAACGCCGCGCACGCCGTTTTCAAAAGTAGCCGTACTGTACGCCGCCGACATAAAGTTGATGCCGCCCACAGTCGTTACTCTTATAAGTCCGTTTTCTTCAATATAGGTAGCAAAAAAGCCTATCTCGTCCATGTGCGAAGCAAGCATGAGCTTTTTGCCCCTGCCTTTTTTATGCGCGTAGAGGTTGCCAAGGTTATCGGTATAGACCTCGTCGGCGTAAGGAGTGACTTCACCACGGATTATATCTGCTATTTTCTTTTCTCTGCCCGATACCGCGCTTGCTTTCATAAGCTTTTTTATAAGTTCAGTCATATTTATGCTCCCCCTGTATCAAATTTGTGAGATCATAAGACCTGTAAGCTCGCATATTGAATACAAGTCTTTAATATTCACAACGCACGACGGCGAATGAAGATTTCTTGAAGCGGCAGATATTGCGATAGTACGCACGCCGTGAGTACTCTTGTGTATATGAGCTGAATCGTTTCCGCCGCTGACGTATTTTTTCACCTGGCACGCTATATTGTTTTCTCTTGAAAGCCTGAGTGCAAGGTCGAAAAGTTCTCTGTCGTATATAGTAGAACGATCTGCTATAAGCACGCATCCGCCCTCTCCTGCTTTTGCTACCTGCAGGGATTCGGGTGTTCCTGCAACGTCGCTTACTGCCGTTGTTTCAACAACTATCGCATATTCTGGCTTTATTCTGTTTGCAGCTACAAGCGCGCCCGAAAGGCCGAGCTCCTCGCGTACTGTAAAGGCAAAATACAAGTCTCTTTCAGGCGTAGTTTTACTTTCCCGTATATTTCTCATCACTTCTATAAGCACCGCACAGCCGAATCGGTCGTCAAGCGCCTTTGATTTGATCCATTCCCCGTTTTCACCGAAAGCGACGTATTCGGAATCAAATGTTGCAAAATAACCTATATCCGTATACCTTTTCGCTTCGCTTAGATCCTTCGCGCCGATGTCTATCACAAGAGAAGACACCTTGCTCGGAGCCTTTCTTTCCTCTTCGCTCTGCAGGTGCACAGCCTTTGAAGCGATAACTCCGCAAACAAGGCCTCCGTCTTTACCTTCAACGCACACGCGTCTGCCCGGAATTACGGCAGAGCTTATACCGCCGACGCAACTGAAATGAAGGTATCCCGACTCGTCTATATCGCTTATCATAAAGCCGACCTCGTCCATGTGTGCCGAGAGCATTATTGCACCCTTTTTGCTATTCGATGAAATTTTCAGTATAACGTTGCCAAAGCTGTCGCGAACACATTCGTCGTAAAGTCCCTCTGTTTCACACAGGATAGCATCCGCAACTCGCTGTTCACAGCCTGACGGTCCGAAGAGCATACATAGCTTTTTCATTGTATCGGAAATTCTTTTTTCATTCATTAAAGTCACCTCCGATATTTTTTATATACGCACTGACAAGATTTGCAGTTTCATATATGTCGTACGCACTCACAATTTCGCTGTAGGTATGCATATTGTGAAGCGGTATTCCAACCGATGCGACGGGAATTCCTTCTTTTACAAGGGCAAGCCTGTCCGCGTTTGTTCCCGTACCCGATGCTTCCACTATAAGCTGATGGGGAATATTTTCTTGTTCTGCTATACTTATAAGCCTGCGTGTAAGCGTACGGTCGCATACCGCCGACATCGACACTACCGGACCGCCGCCAAGCTCACTTGTTTTTCTGCGCGTATACGTGTCAGTTCCCGGATCTTCGGGAACAAAAGCAAAATTAACGTCAAGCACAATCGCAGAGTCGGGCATAAGTTCATATCCGCCCGTCTGCGCTCCCATACTGCTGCCAATCTCCTCGCGCACCGACAAAAGGATTGCTATGTCAACTTCAAGGTTTTCTTTCTCAAGAAGCTTCGCAGCCGTAAGTGCTGCGGCAAGAGAAGCTTTGTTGTCAAAGCCGTGTCCGGCAAGCCTGTCATTTAAAAGCTCGCGTGTTTCATATGAAAAACCGACGGCAGATCCGATGCCAGCGTTTTCTTCAAGCCACTTTGAGTCGCGTCCCGTATCAATATAAAGTTTATCAATTTCGGGATTTTTATTTGCTTCTTCACGTGTCATAAGATGCGGCGCGCGTGCACATATAACGCCTCTTACGCTTTCCTTACCGTATACGGTTACGTCAGCGCCCGAAAGTATGCGTGTATCAATTCCGCCTATAGGCGAAAACTTCAGAAAGCCGTTTTCACATACCTTTGTGACCATCATGCCGATTTGGTCAATATGGGCGTCTATCATTATAAGCGGCGCGTTTTCCTTATTGCATCTTCTGAAGAATATATAATTTCCCGAAGATGTGCGCTTATACTCGTCAAAGCTGTGTGAAATTTCGTTGATAAGTTTTTCTTCAAAAAGGCCTTCATAACCCGAAATCGTGGGTATTTCGCAAAGCTTTTTTAAAACTTCCTTTATATATTTTATCACGTTTGCCTCCGGTGAGATCAAAATTAAATATGCTTAAATAGTATTATCTGCATTTTCGTTTACACTATTTAAATAATGAAATAATAGTCAAAATATATTTTTTATTTTACCATACTATTATATGCTTGTCAATCAAAACGGCAAACAGAAGTTGTTTTTATAAAAAACAAACATTACCAGAAAAACGATGTTATAAAAGACTTATGCCGAAACATAATAATAGCACGACGATAAAAGTTCACAAAATTTCTGCAAAAAGTTTTATTGTACGGTGAATAATTGTCACGGTAAATAAAATTTGGCAGTTATAAAACGACATCCCCGGTTAATAATAATCACAGAGCCCGAAAGAGCTCTGACTAAGCAGACCGGGCGCGGAATGTAATCGATGAGAATTTGTCGGAGAGCATCATGCGAGCGGTCGAAAATATAGATTTTGATGATGTTATTAATTATTTGAATGTTTAAAGGAGAATAACAATGGCTACAAATAAGGCACTTGTTCCCGAAGCAAAGGAAGCACTTGAAAAGTTTAAGATGGAAGCCGCAAGCGAAGTCGGCGTAACATTAAAGCAGGGTTACAACGGTGATCTTACCTCCAGACAGGCCGGTTCTATCGGTGGTCAGATGGTTAAGAAGATGGTTGAAAAGTACGAAAACGACATCAAGAACAGCAAATAACCTCTACTAATTAAATCTCCTCAGGAGTAACTTCTGCCCTGAGTGGATTCTAACAGCCGCCGTCAGCTGACGGCGGCTTATTATTTACTATACAGTATAATTATTGTTTTTGCCTCATATTATTAACTGAATTACTATATTTGAGGTGAGCATTTTGAAGGACTACATAAACGAAAGAGTAATTACCTTAGCCGAGTATATCATTGAAAACAAAGCTACGGTCCGTAGCGCCGCTGCCCGATTCGGTATTTCAAAGTCTACCGTACATAAAGACGTTACCGAAAGACTCGGACATATAAATTCTTCGCTTTACAAACAGCTTAAGGAGCATCTTGAATTAAACAAATCAGAACGGCATATACGAGGCGGCGAGGCAACACGTCTCAAATACGCCAAGTTGAACAAAAACGCATAAAAATTTTTGTAAGGTTCTGACAAATTCAAATGTTTAAGAAATTCATTTTTTCTGTTATTTTTTGTCTGACACAGCGCATAACTTGGCCAAAAGTACTCTTTTTTCTTCGTTTTGTCTGAAAATGACTTTCTTTTTTTGGTATTTTTCAAAAACCCTTTACTTTATCGCATAAATGTTATATAATATAATTAACATATATGAAAAAAGACTTATGGTACCCCATATTTTTGTACAGAGTGCAGAACTATTATGGTAAAAATGCCGAAAACCGGAGAAAAGTAAATGGCGTATCCCTATTTGGACTACAGTGGCGGCGATCTTGAAAAAGAACTGAAAAAATATTTCGGTTATGACAGCTTTCGAGCCGGACAGCGCGAAGTAACAGATACAATACTTAAAGGCAAGGACACTCTTGCAATCATGCCTACTGGCTCGGGTAAATCTATATGCTATCAGCTACCTGCCCTGATTTTTCCCGGCATCACCCTTGTAATTTCTCCGCTGATCTCGCTTATGCGCGACCAGGTAGCCGCTCTCGGTGATTTAGGAATTAAGGCTGCTTATATAAACAGCACGCTTAATGCAAAACAATGCTCTCTGGCAATAGCCAATGCCGCGCGCGGTATGTATAAAATCATATATGTTGCTCCCGAAAGGCTCGAAACACCCGGCTTTTTAGATTTTGCCGAAAGAGCAAACATATCCCTTATTGCAATAGACGAGTCTCACTGTGTATCCCAATGGGGTCACGATTTCAGACGAAGCTACCTATCTATAAAGGATTTCGTGCAAAAGCTAAAGCACAGGCCTATAGTCGCTGCTTTTACAGCTACTGCAACAGAACGGGTAAAAGCAGATATATCAGAACTGCTCGGCCTCGAAAATCCGGCGGTATTCACGACCGGGTACGACCGACCTGGGCTTTATTTCGGAGTAACGAGTCCGCGCGACAAGGTACAGTACATACTCGATTTTATAAGACGGAGACCGGGGAAAGCAGGAATAATATACTGTGCCACCAGAAAGAACACCGATATTTTGTGTTCAGAGCTTGTAGATAACGGTGTAAGCGCGGTAAAATATCACGCAGGACTCAGCGAGTCAGAGCGAAATGCGGCACAGGACAGCTTTATTTACGATAAGTGCAGAGTCATTGTTGCAACCAACGCTTTCGGAATGGGCATTGACAAGTCAAATGTATCCTTCGTAATTCACTATAATCTGCCGCTCAGTATTGAGTCTTATTACCAGGAAGCAGGCAGAGCAGGACGTGACGGTATGGACGCCGAGTGTGTACTTTTATATTCATACAGCGACGTCAAGCTTGCCGAATATATTATAGATATGCCGGGCTCATACGCCTCTGACGAGTGTGATGAAGACGAGGCTGAAAAGTTAAGGAAAATAAACAGAGAAAAATTAAAGCAAATGGCTGATCTTTGCAGGTCGCCAAACTGTTTGAGAGTTAATATTTTATCCTATTTCGGAGAAAAATACAAAAGCGGTAAATGCGATAAGTGCTCCTCTTGTCTCAGACAAAACACTGCTGTAACACTTGACTCGACGAAGCTTATAATCGGCACGCTTGTATTAAAGACGGGCGGAAGATACGGAATCGGTGCCGTAACAGATATTCTTGCAGGCAAGAAAACCGAGAAGCTTGCCGCAAGGGGATACGACAAGCTTTATGAATTCGGAGTTTTTAAGCTTATTGACAAGAAATCTATCAGAAAAATAATCGATGAGATGATAGAAGAAGGTCTTTTGGCACGAACACAGGGTGAGTACCCGTTACTTAAAGCAACCGACAAGTTTATACGCGAGTGTGCCGACAGAAAAGAAGAAATCGGCATCTTCCCTGCACCGAAAAGCACCCAAGCGGATGCTTCGCTTGTTGCTGAGCTCAAAGAATGGCGCAAGAAGATATCGTACAAGCTCGGAATGCCGCCATACGTTATCATTACAGACCTGACGCTGAGTCTTATCGGAATAGAAAAGCCCGCAGACACGCGCGCACTTCTGAAAATAAAGGGCATTTCCGAAAAGAAGGCCGAAAAATACGGACGGGAAATAATCTCGATTGTAAAAAAACACATTTAAGCCGAAAGGCAAAAGAATAAATTTTCCACGGAGGTATTCTTTATGTACAAAAAGAAAGAATGTATCGCCATGCTTCTTGCCGGCGGACAGGGTAGCAGACTTTTCACTTTGACCGAAAAAACA